>NZ_CALHXD010000216.1 GCF_938040115.1 uncultured Campylobacter sp.
AAAAAGACAGCCTGGAGTGCGCGGCTAACGATGCGCAAAGAGCCGCCGTGAGCGCGTTTTGGAGCGGGTGCTTGCCGTTTTTATTTTCGGTCAGAGGCGAACGCTGCTTCGCGGGCATCCTCACGCAGGGCGCAGACGCGGGCAAGATCGTATTCGGCGCGGAACCGATCTACGAAGACATCTCGATCATCGCGCAAAGCTTTGAGGAATTTATCGCTCTTTTCCTCGCCGCACTCACGGGCAAAAACGCTGCGAAATATCCGCTTTCTTGTTTTACGTAGCGGCATGCGATGCTGATAAGGCTGCCGAGCGGAGGTAAAGCAGTGCAGCGAGGTACGCGGTGCAGGACACAAATTTTAGCCTCACACAAAATCTACGCCGCGGATAATATCGGAGAGTAAAATTTCGCTCGATGTTTAGAGAAAAGCGCGGAAAAAACGGCGCCGCAAATTATACGAGCCGCAAAAGCCCCGCTCGATGATTTGCAATAAAATTTTGATTTTAAATTTTACGCGCTTCGGCCAAAGACTTCGTCCCCGCCAAACAAGCCTTAGCCGCAGAAATTTTGATCTAAAATTTGAGCAGCCCGTCCTCGTCAAATTTAAAATCAGGCCCCCAAGCCACCTCCCAGTAGTATCCGTCCGGATCGGCAAAATACGCGTGATATCCGCCCCAAAACGCAACTTGTGGCTCCTTGACGATAGTTCCGCCCGCCTTTTTTACTAGCTTTATGACGCTATCCACGTCCTCTTTGTTTTTTACATTATAGGCTAGCGTGATGCCGGCAAATCCGCTTCCTCTGAGCGGATCGTTTTCGTCTATATCTCGAGCCAGCGCGTCTAGCGGATAGAGCTCAAATTTGGTCCCAGTCGTATTGAAAAAACATACGGGCGGATTGTCCTCTTTGCAGTCCGTCTCGTAACCTAGGCCTTCGCGGTAAAATTTCAGCGCTCTTTGCATGCTTCGCACGCCTAGGCAGACGCAGGTTATTTTATTCATTTTTGCCTCCGATATTTTGGTTTATTATATCATTTTGGAGCTAGTGGTTTTGGGTCAAATTTGGCGTTATCAAACGAAGCAAGGCAGTTTAAAAATGCGAGTAAAATTTCAGAAAGCTAAATTTTATCCCCGTTTTGCATCTCAAATTCGTAAGCTTCATTTAAGATACGCACGAGAGTGTCGGATAGATAGGGCTGAACTAGCGTCCAAACGCGGATTTTTGGGTTTAAATTTATCGCCGCGTTTGTGGTTTTTAGCACGACTAGCGCGATCTTTTTTTCTATCAAAAGCGTAGCTAGAGCGCCATCTATCTCGCGTAGCAGGCTCTCCTCGATAAAGACTACGTTTGGGCGAAAGATCATATCCTCTATGTGGCGCTTTACGATACCCCACTCGTTGCTCGGCTTCACGTCGATGCCGATAAACTCGAGATCTTTTTTGATGATATTAAATGAATAGGGGTTTGGCTCGGCGACGAGGGCGCTAAAATTTTTGGGATTTTTTATCTTAAAACTTTGCATGAGATCGAGCTTATCGTCGCACAGACGTAGCGAAATCTCGGTGCTAATGCGTACGCCGTGATCAAACTCAAATCTGATGCTAGAGCCGTTTTGCTCGGCTAGCGCTATCGCCGTTTCGTAGTATTTGCTGCTTTGCACGTTCATGTTTACTCGAGGCGTGCTTTTGATCGTAAAAAAATCGTGGTCGCAGTGGACGCTAAGGGTAAATTTGATGTTGTTTTTGTAGTAGTTCGAGAGTAAAAATTTGATCGTAACGGTCGAGTTTGAGACGTTTAAAAGGAAAATTTGAGCCATCGCGTCGATGAGCTTTGCAAGAGCCGCGATATCTGCGTAAAATAGCCTAGGATAGGCGATGTCGTAGTCTAGCAGCACGTAGTTCGTGTTTTTTTGCGCGTCCTCGTTTAGCGAGGATGCCAAAAACAGCAAACCGCCCGCGATATCGACTTTGGGTAGCGTGTTTGCCTCGCTAGATTTGCTGGTCTCGCTCGTACCGTTTTTTTGCATAGTTTCTTTTTTTATCACGCCATTTGACCTTTTGATTTTATCCATAAAATAGCAACCGCCCAAAACCGCTATATAAAACGCGGCAAAAATCAGGAAAATATACGCGAAACTCACGGCTATATAACCAGCATCGCGTCGCCGTAGGAGTAAAATTTGTACTTTTGCTCCACGGCTGTTTTATAAATCCGCATAGTCTGCTCAAGTCCGATAAAGCTGGTTACTAGCATGATTAGCGTCGATTTTGGTAGGTGAAAATTTGTCAGCAGGTAGTTTTGACGGATGGGTTTGTTGTTTAAATTTAAAAACAGCCTGCACTCGCCGCTAGACTTGCCGCTTCTAGCAAACTCCTCTACGCAGCGCGTTACCGTCGTGCCCACGCCCAGGATTTGCTTATCTGAGTTGATTAAATTTTGCGTATCTTGCGGGATATCGTAAAACTCCGCGTGCATCTTGTGCTGCGTGATATCCTCGCTCTCCACGCCCTTAAACGTCCCCGCGCCCACGTGCAGCGTGAGGTAGGCTATCTCGCGGTTTTTTGCTAGCTTGTCAATCATCTCGTCGCTAAAGTGCAAGCTCGCCGTCGGAGCCGCCACCGCGCCCTCGTTTTTGGCAAACACGCTTTGATACCAGCTCTCGTCGTCTTTGGTGTCGCTTCGCTTGATATATGGCGGCAGAGGCACGTGTCCGATGTGGGACAGGACTCTATAAAGCGCGGCAGCGTCCAAAGGTTCGCCGTTTTGGCTAAATTTGACCGTGCGCGAGCCGTCGTCAAAGAGTTCGCAGACCTCGGCGGTCAAATTTTGGTTAAAATTTAAAACGCTGCCCGCGCGAACTTTGCCTTTTATATAGACGCTAAATTTACCGTCCGCAAGCGGAGAGTTTAGCAAAAGCTCCGTCTCGCCGCCGCTATCTTTTTTGCCGAAAATTCTAGCCTTTACCACCTTGGTATCGTTAAAAATAATATCGCAAGGCGGTAAAATTTCGGGCAAATCGCCGAATTTTAGATGAGAGATTTTTTCGCTAGCTCGCTCGTAGACTAGTAGCCTTGCGTCCTCTTTTGGAAAGGTTGGGAAATTAGCGATTAGCTCCGGTGGTAGCTCGTAGTCGTAGGCGTCAATCGAGTTTGGATTTAAAATTTGACTCATTTGGCTAGCCTACTTTGTTTCATGACTACTCGTCCTCTTTTTCTTCTTTTTCTTCGTCGGTTTCCGACTCCTCGTTTTTAGCTGGATTTACGCGGGCGGCTATAAAGATAGAAAGCCCGTAAAGACCGATGAGAGGCACCGCCATCAAAAACTGGCTGAGGATATCCGGAGGCGTCATGACCGCGGCAAATATAAAAATCGCTACGATAGCGTAGCGGAATGAGTTTTTTAGCATCTTATCGTCGACTAGGCCGAGTTTGGCGAGAAAAAAGGTGATAACGGGAAGCTCAAACGCGATGCCGAACGCAATCACTAGTTTCGTAAAAAAGCCGACGTAGCCGCCGATATTTAGCATCGCAGAAAATAGCTGTTGGCCGAAATTTATAAGAAATGCAAAACCGATAGGAACGACGACGTAGTAGCAAAACGCAGCGCCAACTAAAAACATAAAAGTGGCCGAAATAACGAACGGGATGACGTATTTTTTCTCGTTTTCGTAAAGTCCCGGCGCTACAAACAGCCAAAACTGCCAAAAAATAATCGGCAACGAAAACAAAAATCCGGTGAAAAATGCCACTTTCATTGCTACGAAAAATGGCTCTTGCACCTCGAGAAAGACCATTTTTTGATTATCGGGCAGGGTGTTTTGCAGCGGCGCGATGATAAAGTCTAAAATTTGATTCCAAAAGCTAAAGCACACTACAAACATCACGATCACGGTCATGACGCTGATGAAAAGCCTTTTTCTAAGTTCTATTAAATGCGGTTTTAGCTCTTCAAACATTACGCCTCTTTTTTCTCGTTATCGCCCAGCACGGCGTTTTTGACGGCTTCGCCCGGGTTTTTGACCGCTTCGACGCTCTTTTTTACGTCGTTTAGGCCGTCCGTGATGCCGCTAGTGACGTCGTTTACGCCTTTTTTGAGCTCGTCGAGCTCCTCAAAGGTGAGCTTTTTTCTTACTGTTTCGGTGGTTTTTGCGATGCTTTCTTTGTATTTTTTTGCGTCCTCTTTGAGTTCTTGGATTTTTATCTCTTGATCGAAGCTGCTTTTTGCGTCATTGACCGTTTTTTTGACGGTTTTAAAAAATTTCGCTATCTCTACCATCGCGCTAGGAAGCTTATCAGGCCCCAAAAATAGCACCGCGATGACGGCTATGACGATGATCTCGGGTAAGCTCATGCCAAACATTTTTTATCCTAAATTTTTATTTTAAAGTGCTCATTTTAGCGTTTTTTATCTCAAATTTGCATAAATCAGCCTGCGATAAATAAAGAAATTTCATCCGCGGTCAGGAAATTTTTGGCGTAATATCGCCCGTTTTTAAATTTTAATTTCCCGCTATTTTTTAGTAGCCGCGCTCTTTGCTCTTGCTCGGCGTTTAGGCTGTTTTGCCAGATACCGACGATGCTTCTGGCACCTAAAAATATCCGCTCTAAATTTAGCTCGTCCGCGCTTAAATTTTCGATTTTCTTAGCGTGCGGATTTTTTACGTAGGCGTTTAAATTTGAGGCGTTATAAAAGCGATGATCTCGCCAAAATCCGACTGCGTAAGCACCGATGGCAAGGTAGTTTCTGCCCTGCCAGTAGCCAAGATTATGCTTGCAAATTTGACCGAAATTCGAGATTTCGTATTGTTTTAGTCCTATCTCCTCGATGCGGTCTATCATAAATTTCGCCAGCCTCGGACTATCTTTTGCGTAGTTTATTTTGCCGGCAAAGGGCGTATTTTCCTCAAGCGTTAGCGAATACGCCGATACGTGCGAAACGCCTAAATTTCGGATATTTTGTGCCTCTTGCTCAAGTCGTTTTTTGGTGTCTAGCTTCGTGCCGTAGATGAGATCGACGTTTATGTTTTCTAGCCCCGCCGTTTTGGCGTTTGCTACAGCCTCGTAGATTTGCCTCGCGTCGTGGATGCGCCCGAGAAATTTGAGCTTATCTTCAAAAAAGCTCTGAGCGCCGAAGCTCACGCGATTTACGCCGTATGATTTCATCCGTGAGAGCCACTCTTGGCTTGCCGAGTTTGGATTTGCCTCCGTCGTGATCTCGGCGTTTGCCGCTAGGTACGGCGCGACTGCCTCAAATAGCCGCTCGTAGTAGCCACCGTCCACGGCGCTTGGCGTCCCTCCGCCGATAAAAACCGTCTCGATCTCGCCCTTTTTTACGTCAAATTTTAAAATTTGCTCCCTAAAATCAGCAATCATTGCGTCAAAATACGCGCTCGTTAAATTTCGTTTGCCCACCACCGAGCCAAAGGCGCAGTATGGGCATTTGCTCTCGCAAAAAGGGATGTGGACGTAAAGAAGCATTTTGACCTTTGTTTTTGCCGTATTTTAGCAGATTTTACGGCTTTATCGTGCGGCGTTTGATATTTTGGTTTTTGCGCCGTTTTCGTGCCGGTTTGCGGTAAATTTGAGCGCATCTATATCTGTTTTTCGTAATTTTTCTAGCGTAAATTTTGATAAAATATCTAAAATCCGTTTAAAAAGGAAAAAGATGAAATTTTTATTTATATTGTTTTGTATTTTAAGTCTGCTTTTTGGTGAAGAACGGGAAAGATTGGGTAAGGAGCTTAATGGGCTTTTGGGGTTAGATTGGAGGTGGAGCGGTTCGTGCGAAAATGAGATGCTCTTAAGAGCTAAAATGACCGAGTTTTTAAAATTAGGCGGCGATTACGCACTTAAATTTTTGCAAAATACTAAAGGCGAAAAACCGCATATTGCGGTATCTGATGACGGTAAATTTCGCGCATATTCGGTATTTACCGGCGGAGGAAGCATGGCGTCTTTTTATAATGTCTATCAGTTTGCAGATGGAAAGCGTAACTACGTTGCGGATTTTTTTGACGAGTATATGAAAGAGTGTGACAGGGGAGGCGAGTGCGCATGTTTAAGCTGGTTTAGTCTAGGCGCACCTTATGCAAATAAAATCTACAAAGTCAAGGATAGTTTATATCTAGTCTATAGTATCGCTACTGCTTCTTCCAAACTAGCCGAAGGCGTCGTTAAAGCATTTCGCATTGAAACGGATGGTATAAAACAAGCTAAAATTTTTGTTTATGACGACGGCAGTATCAAATCTTATTACGGAGTAGGTTTTGATTATTTTTCAGTCGTAAACGGTACCGACGACATCCAAGAAAAATGGTATAACGATAAAGTTATCGTCTACAAAAACGGCGTTTTAAAGGTGCTAAAGGCCGTTTACGCAGACAAATACCCGGACGGCAAGCTTACTAGCCAATATGAAAGCTTTAAATTTGACGGAGAGAAGTTTTTAATCAAACAATAGGAGTGCTAAGCCGCGTAAATTTTATAATTTTTGTCATTTGGTTGCTCTGCGATTTATCAAAAATTTAAACGTATTTTATATTTGCTAAATTTGCTATTTTGTTGCAAAAGAACTCTATCATAATTGTATTAAAATCGATAAGATAGAATCTGTTTAAGTTTTATTGAGCCTTAAAATATTTTATTACTTGTCGAATTTACGCGTTTTATTGTGATGATTGCCTTTAAATTTGCCCTTAGCTTTGTTGCCCGCAAAGCTCCGAAAGAGCGTTAAATTTACGTGTAAAATTTCTTTTGTTTTAAAATTTGCGTCGGCAAAACGCCGAATTTTTCTCTAAAAATCTTTGCAAAATGCGGAGCGCTGGCGTATCCGACGATTTTTGCGGCTTCGCTTACGCAGACGTCTCCGCGCTCTAAAAGTTTTTTCGCCGCGTTTAGCCGTTCGGTCGCTAGCAGCCCGTAGATCGTATCGCCAAAGTAGCTTTTAAAGCCCGTTTTTAGCTTAAATTCATTCGTCGCGCACGCTCTGGCTAGCTCTTTTATGCTGGGCGGGTTTTGGACGTCGCTTAGTAAAATTTGCCTTGCTTTGTTTAAAATTTTTACGTATTCGTCGCTAAAATCGCGCTTTTTTTCATCGGCTTCGGGCGTTTTGGGCGCGCCTAAGCTTTTGTAGATTAGCTCTAAAATTTTAGCTTCCATAAAGATTTCACGCATCTTACCCTCAAACTCGCTCGCGGCTAAAAGCTCCCGCAAAATCAGGTTTTGGGCTAAATTTATCTTAGCCGTTTGGATGCAGATTTCGTTTTCTTCGCCTAGATTTTTAAATGCCGCTAGCTCGCGGGCCAGCTCGTTTTTTAGCACGATGCATCGCCCGGCGTAGCTGCTACTTTGATGCTCGCAAACGCCCTCGAATCCGCTATCTACGCGCCCCATCCAAAACTCTCCGGCCTTTAGACAAAAAGTTTTTTTACCCGCCTTAAGCCCAGCGTCCGCTCTTGCGTCGTTAAAGAGCAAAAAGCAGTAGCCAGCGCTCCTTTCAAGCCGTCTTTTTACGCTTTTGTTGCAGATTATTTCGCTCCTGCAGTAGCTTGCGCCGCTTGTGCCTTTAAAAAACTCGACCTTGCATTTTCTATCTTGCTCTTGCCACGCGCTTTGTCCGTAGCGCACCGAATTTTGCGCGATTTCTTGTTCGTTTGCTTGTAAAATATCTTTAAATTCGACCTTCATTTGCTTTTTTATCCTTTTAGCGTTGATAAAAATCCCTCTACCGTTTGCCTAAGTATTGATAATAATTATCTGATTATAGTAAAATAGGGTTTAAATTTAAATAAGGAGTCTAAAGGTGAAAAGTATGCCTAAAATTTCTATGCTAGCTTGCCTAGCACTATCTTGCGCGCAGGCGGCCGACGAAGTGAAACTAAACGAAGTTACCGTAACTAGCGCGACGGGTTTTGAGCAAAATATCAAAGACGCGCCCGCTTCCGTTTCGGTAATCTCGCAAAAAGAGATAGCCAGGCGCAACCATCAAGATATAGAAAGCGTCGTAAAAGACGCTCCGGGCGTTTTCGGCGCGACGCTGGGGGCGGCTAGCAGACGCGGTATCACGATGAGAGGCCTTGGTCAAAAATACACTAAAATTTTAATAGACGGCCGCCCTGCGACCAGCGATAGCGCGTATAGAGGGCTTCGCGCGGTCGGTAGCGCTCAAAATTTCCTCCCGCCCGCAAACACGATCGAGCGTATCGAAATCGTGCGAGGGCCGATGAGCTCGCTATACGGCTCGGATGCGATGGGAGGCGTCATAAACATCATCACCAAGGGCTTTTCAAACGAATTTAGCGGTAACGTAAACGGCTACTACACGCTTGCGGGCAAAAGCGGGATAAATGACGACTACCAAACCGGCTTTTACGCAAACGGCGCAGTGATCCCAGATGTGCTAGGCATTGCGCTTTACGGGCGGTATTTTCACAAATTTGAAGACGAGCGAGCCTTTACGAACCGCAAAAACGAGGACGTAAATTTCGGCGCGAAAATCATGTATAACGCCACCGAAAACGACGAAATAGCGCTGGATCTGCGCCGCGTAGTAAATAAATACGAGCGCACCGAGGGCAAGACGCTAAGAAGGGCTACTGGCGATAATACGAGCGTCGCGTTTGAAAAGATGAGCGGATATACCGCCTCGCTCTCGCATACGGGTAAATACGACAAGCTGCTGCTTGAAAGCTTTTTAACCCACGATCATATGAAAGAAAGCGGTCAGCAAGACCTCACGCTAAAAACGACGACGCTAAATACTAAGGGAACGTATTTTTTTGATAACAACACGCTAAGCCTGGGAGCTGAATACAGAAGAGAAAGGCTAAACGAAAAGGCAACGACGGCCGACGCCGCAAACGTAAAGAGATATGATTTTTCGCTCTACGGCGAGGACGATTTTGACGTAACCGACGCGCTCACGCTAACTGCCGGTCTAAGATACAATCACGACAAAGACTACGGCGGACACGTATCGCCGCGCGGATATGCCGTATATCATCTAAGCGAAAATTTATCGCTAAAAGGCGGCGTATCGGCAGGCTACTCGACGCCTGATATCAAGATGCGAACCGACGGGCTTGCCCTGCCTTTTGCCGGCGGCATGGGAGCGCAGCTGGGCAAAAGCAACCTAAAACCCGAATCCAGCCTAAACTACGAGGCGGGCGTCGCGTACGGGAACGAGAGCCTTAACGTCTCGGCGATGGCGTTTTATACGAGCATAAAAGACGGTCTAGGCACGAAGCCCGTTTGCGTCGCGCGCCCGGGCGTTCCTTGCGTGCATAACGGCAAGACCTATAGGCGCGGCATCTGGGAGAGCGTAAATATCGGCAAAGCCGAAGTAAAGGGCGTCGAGCTCGCCTCAGACTGGCAGATACTATCAAATTTAGCCCTGCACTCAAGCTACGTTTACACTAGATCAAAGCAAAAATCGGGCGCGTACGAGGGTAAATCTCTAAACAATCTACCCGTACATACCGTAAAAATAGGGCTTGACTACGATATGACGCCTGATCTAAATTTTTGGACGCAGATGAACTATCTAGGCAAAACCAGAGCCGTTTACGGCTCGCCGGGAGACGAGGAGATAAAGGATTATACGCTATTTGACGCGGGCGCAAGCTACAAGCTAACTAAAAACGCGAGCGTAAATTTTAGCGTTTATAATATCTTTAACGAATACGTAACGACAAAATCCGGACGCTATGAAATTTTGATCGCCGACGGGATTAAATATAGGCTCGGATTTAACGTAAATTTTTAAATTTAGTAGTATTTAAGCGAGGCGGTGCGTAGCGATCGCCGCCCTGCTACCGGTTTTTAAAATTCGAGTTTAAATTTAAGGAGAAAGATGCCGTTTTTAAAGAAAAAGAAATTTTGGTTTAACGTCCATTTGATTTTAAGCCTAGCCTGTGTTTTGCCGCTGCTTATCGTCGCTCTTAGTGGCGCGGTCATATCCTATCACGACGAGATTATAGACCTTGCAAACTCGCAAAAAACCTTCGTCGAGCGAGGCGAAAAAGAGCTTAGCGCGAGAGAAATTTTAGATATTTTTAAAGCTAAGGAACCAAATTTTACGCTTAGCTACTACAAGATAAACTCGGACGCAAACCACGCTCTAGGCATATCCGGCACGAATAGTAAAGGCGAGTTTAAGTCGTATTTCGTAAATCAATATACGGGCGAGATAATGGGCGAAAATTTCGGCGATAAATTTATCGGACTAATGTTAAATTTACATACTAACTTAGGCCTTGGGCTTAGCGAAAACGAGACGCTACGGCTTATAGGCAAGCATATCGTCGCGATTTGTTCTATCGCTTTGGTGGTCTTGGTTATATCTGGATTGATAATCTATTATCCTAGTTTTAAAACTAAATTTATACGTGCGTTTACTTTAAAAATCAAGGCCAAAGGCTATGCGTTTTTATACAGCCTGCATGGATTTGCGGGCGTTTATCTTTGTTTATTTTTGGCTTTTATAAGCGTTACGGGGCTTTACTGGTCGTATGACTGGGCGGCAAAGCTCGTAAATAACGCGCTTGGCGAAAAAGAAATTTTTAGAAAAAAGAGCTTTACGCAAGTGAGAGGATTTTCGCTAGAGAACGAGGGCAAGATAGCAAATTTAGAGGCCGCGATAGATATTTTTAAACGAGATAGGGGTGATTACGAGCTTTTTAACGTCATCACGCAAGAAGACGGCGAAAATTTTATGATATTTTACTTTGACAAAGGGCTGGAAGAGGACGATAAGGTAAATACGATGACGATAAACGCCGCCAAGGGGCAAATCATCAGGTATGCGAGATTTGACGACGCTAAAAGTTCGATGCCTAGGCCTTTTGCGATTCATAAAGCGGTTTTGAGCTTGCATTCGGGATATTTTTTGGGCGAGGTCGGTAAATTTATATTTTGTTTAGCTTCGGCGTCGGTTTTGTTTTTCGTTATAAGCGGCTTTTGGATGAGCTTAAAACGGCTCAAAAGATAAATTTGATAAAATCGCTCCAAAAAACTGAAAAAGGCTAAATATGCGAGTGATTTTAGATGGATTTGACGGCTCTTTTTTGCCGATTTTGCAAAGTTTTAAGGCTGTGATGCCAAGCCTTTGTATAACGGGTATCGAGGAGCTCGGCGAGAGCATAAACGAGAGGACGTCAAGCGTAGAAAACGGCGACGCCATCAACGTAAGCGAGCTTTTTGCGCGCCAAGACGAGCGGTACGAGCTTTTGTCGGACGGAACTTTATTTTTGCAGGACGAGAAATTTAACGAGAGCGGCGAGAGTGCGGCGGTCAAATTTGATGAAAGCATTAAATTTGAAAATACGCGCCAGGCGATTGACGACTCTAAATTTGTGCCAAATTTGATGGCTAAGAGCGAGCAAAAAACAGCTTTTGCTCGGGAGCAAAATTTGCAAGATAGGCGGGACGCTGCGCCGTATAATGACGGCAGTCGGCAAGAAAAAGCTATTTTGCAAACTAGCGCTTTAAGTGAAATAACCAAAACTGGGCCAACTAGCCAAAGCGCGCAAGCTGCCGCTCTGCGCGAAACTCCTGTTTCTGACGGAGCTACGCAAATGGCACCGTCTAGTAAAATATCCGCTTCTAATGAAGCCGTAAAAACGGCCGCCTCGGACGCATCAGCGCAGGCTGCGCTATTTGATTTTAACGAATCTGCGCAAAATTTGCCGCCGCGCGCCGAGCCAAAAGCCGCGCCCGAGCGTAAAAAGCATGAAAGCGCGAGTCTGTTTACCGACGAAGAGGTGCGAGCGATACTGGAGCTAAAATAGCGGCTTAAATTTAGCGGATAGTCAGGCAAAATGCGCAAATTTTACCGCGTCACAATGTACCGCAAAAAGTAAAATTCGTAATTTTAAATTTTAAATAAAAATTTTAAGCCTAAGCGTTAAATTTTTCCGCTAACCTCTCGATATTTAGCTATATCTTAACTATTTTTCGTTAAAATCCGCAATTAAAAATTCTCGGAAAAAGATATGGAAAAGAAATATAGACCAAACGTCGCGGCGGTCATACTTGCGCCCTCTTATCCGTTTGATTGCAGGATATTTATCGCGCAAAGGTGCGATATGACGGGTATCTGGCAGTTCCCGCAGGGCGGCATAGACGAGGGCGAGACGCCGCGCGAGGCTCTAAAAAGAGAGCTCAAAGAGGAGATAGGCACGGACGACGTGGACGTGCTTAGCGAGTATCCGCAGTGGCTTAGCTACGACTTCCCTGAGGGTACGACGAGTAGGAAATTTTATAACTTTGACGGGCAGACGCAAAAGTATTTTTTAGTGCGGCTAAGACCTAGCGCGAAGATAAATATAAACACCAAAAAGCCCGAATTTGACGAATATAGATTTATAAACTCAAGCGAGGTTTTGAGCGACGTAAACCACTTCAAAAAGCCGATCTACGGTAAGGTTATCGGCTACTTTAAAGAGAAAGGATTTATCTAATGTTAATCGTCCAAAAATACGGCGGCACGAGCGTTGGGACGCTTGAGAGGATAGAAAACGTCGCCGCGAGAGTGATAGAAACTAAAAAAAGCGGCGCGGACGTCGTGGTCGTGGTCTCGGCGATGAGCGGCGTGACTAATCAGCTGGTGGACTACGCCTCGCACTACACCAAAGACCCAGACTGCGTAGCAATGGATATGTTGCTTAGCTCCGGCGAGCGCGTTACCTGCGCGCTTTTAACGATAGCGCTGATAAATTTAGGCTATCCCGCAGTTGGTCTAAGCGGTAGGCTAGCGGGAATCATAACAGATAGCGTGCATACCAAGGCTAGGATCGAGGCGATAGATACTAAGCGTATGAAAGAGGAGCTAAAGGCGGGCAAGATCGTCGTTGTAGCGGGCTTTCAGGGTATAGACGAAAAGGGCGACGTAACGACTCTGGGACGAGGCGGTAGCGACCTTAGCGCAGTGGCTATAGCAGGCGCGCTGGATGCGGATCTTTGTGAGATTTACACCGACGTGGACGGGGTTTATACCACCGATCCTCGCATCGAGCCAAAGGCTAAAAAGCTAGATAAAATCAGCTACGACGAGATGCTAGAGCTTGCGAGCCTAGGCGCAAAGGTGCTGCAAAACCGCTCAGTCGAGCTAGCTAAAAAGCTAAACGTAAATTTAGTCACCAGAAGCAGCTTTAATCACAACGAAGGAACACTAATAACAAAGGAAGAGAGTATGGAAGCAGTGCTAGTAAGCGGTATCGCGCTAGATAAAAACCAAGCTAGAGTAACTTTAAGAGGCGTGGTCGATAAGCCGGGCATCGCGGCTGAGATTTTCACCGCGCTTGCAGAAAAAAACATAAACGTGGATATGATAATCCAAAACGTAGGCCAAGACGGCACTACGAATCTGGGCTTTACCGTACCGCAAAACGAGCTTCACGTCGCAAAAGAGTGCATGGATAAACTAAGCGCGTCGAGGGAAATTTTATACAACGACGAGATAGTTAAGGTCTCAGTCGTGGGCGTTGGTATGAAAAGCCACACCGGAGTGGCGTCTCTAGCCTTTCAAACGCTAGCAAACGAAGGCATAAATATCCAAATGATCTCGACTAGCGAGATAAAAATCTCGATGATCGTCGATCAAAAATACGGCGAGCTGGCCGTTCGCGCACTACACGAAGCTTATAAACTCGATAAATGAGCGATTTTATAAAATGGACGCTCGAGGCGATCCGCGAGGAGGGATCGCTGATGAGCTGGATGGAGGAGAGGCGCACCGAGTGGACGCCTCTGCTTGCCTCGAAGCTTAAATTTTTACTAGAAGGGCGCGCGTTTATCCTGATAACCGATAGCGAGCGCGGCTGGTTTGAGGAGTATTTTTTAAAAAATATAAACAAACCGACA
Source organism: uncultured Campylobacter sp. (assembly GCF_938040115.1). Lineage (GTDB taxonomy): Bacteria > Campylobacterota > Campylobacteria > Campylobacterales > Campylobacteraceae > Campylobacter_A. Next base: position 13,858 of record NZ_CALHXD010000216.1, read on the forward strand.
AACGCCCGCCCCGTGTTACCCTTTTTCTCGCTAAAGGCGCTTTATCCCTCTTTTGAAAATATCGGCTCAAAAGAGGAAGTCTCGCTGCTTTTAGACATGCTTAGCCTTGCTTTTCCAAACGGTTACGTGTTTTTTTACGTCGGCAAAAGCGCGGATAAAAGCTCGCAGATAGCCAAAGGCAAGGACGATAGCTACATGTGGCTTTTTGACGAGCAGGCGCAAAATAGCTTTTATCTCAGCTCCTCCGACGGCGCGCTAGATATCAAGCTTTTGTCGCTGTTTAGGCTCTTTGATAAGAGCATAGACGCTGCTTTATTTGCGAAAGTAACGCTTTAGTCTATGCGAAGCAAAATCGTAATCACGAGCGATTTTGAAGCCTTAAAAGAGGAAATTTTAGGGCTTTACGGCGTAAATTCGGTTAGATTTTTTTTCGCCGAGGACTTTTTGCTAGAAAACGCAAAAGAGGTCGCCGCCGAGGCCTACATCGCCGAGAGCGAGCCCAAACTGCTGGTTTTAGGCGCTAAAAATTTCCGCGTCGAGGCTCAAAACTCTCTACTAAAAATCATCGAAGAGCCGCCTAAAAATATCTTTTTTATCATAGCCTGCGAGTCGAAAAATATGCTCCTGCCGACCGTTCGCTCGCGCCTAGTTACCGAAAATAGGCTCGAAAAAAAGCAACGAGAAAAAACGGGGCTAGACTACAAACGTCTGGAGCTAAAAGAAATTTGCGCGTTTATAGATGAAAAATCAGCTCTTGAGCGCTCCGAAAAGCTTGGCAAAAACGACCTAAAAGAGCTAATCGCCGCCATAGCTCTCGAGGCTACGGCGCAGGGGGTCAAATTTAGCGCCGAAGAGCTTGAGTATTTTTTCAAAGCCGTGCGCCTAGCCGAGCTAAACACCAAAACTCACGCGCTTCTTACGCCGATACTTCTTATGATTTACGAAAAAGGGCTTAGATGAAAATTTTTAAAATCAATCCGCAAACTGATTTTAACGAGATTTGCGAGGTTATCCGTCCTAGCGACGAGGGGCGAAATTTGATGAAAAAAAAGTCGGCGATCAACTTTTTTTTGATTAAAGATTTACGCTCGCCGGCCGCAAACATCCTAAAACAAGACGCATTAAGCGTAGGCGCGGAGCTCGTGACTAACCGCGACGTTATCTTAAACGGCGCAAACTCGGCCGCGCTTCTCATGGCTACCGATGCGCAAGTTCTTGCGCTTGCCAAAAAAGAGGCTGCGCAGGATTTCGGACTAAAAAATTTGGCCAAATTTTTAAAATCTCCGTTTAAAAAACCGCAGCGCGCGCAGATAATGGGCGTCGTAAACGTAAATGAAGATAGCTTTAACGCCGCAAGCCGCGTGAACGAAAAAAGCGGCATAGCGCGTATCGAAGAGATGATCGAGCAGGGTGCGGAGTATATCGACGTGGGCGCAGTTAGCTCGCGGCCCGGTAGCAAATACGTCGGACGCGAGGTCGAATTTGCCAGGCTAGAAAAGATAGTAGCAGAAATTTACCGCTTAAATTTGCACGAAAAAGCGATATTTAGCCTAGATAGCTTTGATGCGTACTGCCTAGAGTACGCGCTAAATCACGGCTTTAAAATGATAAACGACATCACGGGCGACGTTAGTCTCTGCGCTCTAGCGGCGCGCTATGGCGCCACCTACTGCCTCATGCACATGCAAAACAACCCCGAAAATATGCAGGATAATCCGCATTACGATGATTTGCTCGGAGAGATAGACGCGTTTTTCGAGGCTAAGATCGCTGCCGCGAATGAGCTTGGATGCCGCGATATCGTGCTGGACGTGGGTATCGGCTTTGGCAAGACGGCGGAGCAAAATATGATTTTGATAAAAAATTTGGAGCATTTTTTACGCTTCGGTTTACCGCTTTTAGCCGGTGCTAGCCGCAAATCGGTCATAAATTTTTATAGCCCCAGCGAGATCAAAGACCGCTTGCCCGGCAGCCTTTATCTGCATCTGGAGGCCTTTAGAAACGGCGCGCAGATCATCCGCACGCACGACGTGGCCGAGCATGCGCAGATGTTTAGGCTGGAAAACGCGATGAGAAAGCTCGCGGCGTGGTAAGCAAAGCAAATTTAACGAGGAAAAATGGATAAAAAAGAGTATTTAGAGGCCGTAGATACGCTAAACGCGTGGGCGAAGGCCTACTACACCGACGACGCGCCCATAGCCACCGACGAGGAGTACGACGAGCTTTATCATAAAGTGTTGGAATTTGAGAGGACAAATCCCGGTGAAATCTCGATGTTTAGCCCGACGAAGCGCGTTGGCGGCGAGGTTAGCGAGGGCTTTGTTAAGGCTCGCCACGGCGCGCGCATGTGGTCGATGGAGGATATTTTTAGTTTTGATGAGCTGCTAGCGTGGCTAAAGCGCGGCGACAAGGAGAGGCTGGAGTTTGCGCTTCAGCCTAAATTTGACGGAGCGAGCTTAAATTTGCTCTATGAAAACGGCGCTCTCGTGCGAGCTATCACGCGCGGCGACGGCATAACGGGCGAGGACGTCACGAGTAATGCAAAAGTCATCAAAAACATCCCGCTGCAAATCGCCTATAACGGTAGGATCGAGATCCGCGGCGAGGTCGTGATCGCTAAAAACGACTTTGACGAGATAAATTTCGCCCGCGCACAAAGGGGCGAGCCGCAGCTATCAAATCCTAGAAATGCAGCCGCCGGCAGCCTGCGCCAGCTAGATAGCGCTGTGACGGCCTCGCGCAGGCTGAGGTTTAAGCCCTGGGGCTACGGCGAGCAAAATTTGGGCCTTGAAACCTACTCGCAGATGATGGATTTTATCTATTCGCAGGGCTTTGAGCGCGAGGAGTTTTTCAAAATTTGTCGCACCGCCGAGCAGATCGAGGATGCATATAAGCAGCTAGTTGCGCAGCGCGACAGTAAGCCTTTTATGATGGACGGGCTCGTGGTGCGAGTGCAGAGTATCGCGGCTAGCGAGGAGCTTGGCTACACGGAGAAATTTCCTAAATTTATGGTTGCGTATAAATTTCCTGCGATCGAAAAGACCACGCGGCTGCTTGACGTGGCGTTTCAGGTCGGACGCAGCGGCGTCGTGACTCCTGTGGGCGTGCTAGAGCCCGTAAATATCGACGGCGCAATCGTAAAGTCCGCCACGCTGCATAACTTCGACGAGATCGAGCGCCTAGGCGTGCAAAAGAATGATTTTATCAGCATTATCCGCTCGGGCGACGTGATACCAAAGATCACGGGAGTCTTTAAACAGCGCAGAGACGGCTCGCAAACCCCGATAGAGAGGCCGCGCGAGTGCCCGGTATGCGGGTCGATGCTGCTAGACGAGGGCGTTTTCGTCAAGTGTCAAAACCTCGAGTGTAAGGCTCGCGTGATAAATTCGCTCATACATTTTGCGAGCAAAAAGTGCCTAAATATCGACGGTCTTGGCGATGCGATCGTAAATCAGCTTTTTGAAGCGGGCTTGGTCGCCAAAATCGCCGACATTTACGAGCTTACGGCGCAGGATTTGGCGCGGTTAGAAGGCTTTAAGGATAAAAAGATCGCAAATTTACTCGGTGCCATCGAGGCTAGCCGTACACCCGCACTGCATAGCTTTATAGCGAGCCTGGGTATCGAGCACATCGGCGAGGTAGCCGCCAAAAAGATAGCGCAAATTTACCCGCAAAACTGGCGCGAGCTAAGCTTTGGCGAGGTGGCCGCGATCGAAGGCTTCGGCGAGGCAATGGCGGAGAGTTACGCGGAGTTTATGCAGGTAAACAGGCAAAATTTGGACGAAATTTTGCGTTTCGTAAGCCCGCAAGCGCAGAGTTTTGAGACAAAACAAAGCGCGATAAGCGGCAAAACGTTTGTGATAACGGGCACGCTTAGCAAGAGCAGGGATGAATTTAAGGCTATTTTGGAAGCAAACGGCGCAAAAGTAAGCGGCTCGGTGAGCAAGAAAACGGACTTCGTACTTTACGGCGAGGAGGCGGGTAGCAAGCTAGACAAAGCGCGCGAGCTAGGCGTCGCTACGATAACCGAGGACGAGCTAAGGCGGATGATTGAGATTTGATCTATTTGTCGCAAACCGCCTAAATATCAGCCGAAACAAAGCCGCTGAACTTATAAAAAGCGGCAAGATTTTGCTAAACGGAAAAATTTGCTCTAAGCCTAGCTTTGAGGTGGGCGAATTTGATAAATTTGACGGCACGGACGCGCTAAATTTAGACGAGGCTACGGGTGTAAATTTGAAAGCCGGCAAAAATAGCGCGGAAGCGGAAACTAAAAATTTACGCGAAACAAATTTGACGGACGCTGTCGAAACCGCGCGTAAAAAGGCCTGTATCGGCAAACAAAATTTAAAGACGAACAGCCAAAAAATCGAGCTTGTCGGCGAAATTTACGTCGGACGCGGCGCGCTAAAGCTAAAAAGCTTTTTGGCGGCTTGTCCGCTAGAAATCAAAGGCAAAAACGCCCTTGACGTTGGCTCAAGCACGGGCGGTTTCGTGCAAATTTTGCTGCAAAACGGCGTAAAAAGCGTTACGGCGCTAGATGTGGGCAGCTCGCAGCTGGATAAAAGCCTGAGAGCCGATGCGCGCGTGAAAGTGGCTGAGAATACCGACGTACGCGAGTTTGCGGCGGGGGTTCAAAAATCGGCCAAAGACGGTAAATTTAACGGCGCAAAGCAAAATTTAAAAACCCAAATCGAGCCGAATTTTAAGTACGGTAAAACAAATTTTGCCGAGCGGGACAAGTTTTTAAATGAATCAAGCGAACCAGCTTTTGCGCCGTCAAATTTAACGCAGGCTGGAACCAAGACGGACGAGTCAAATTTGATTGGCGTAGATTTCGCGGCAAAAAGCCAAAACGCCAAATTTGACC
>NZ_CALHXD010000217.1 GCF_938040115.1 uncultured Campylobacter sp.
TCGTTTTATTATTTTATAAGTTTGTTTGGTACATATAAAACTTTTGTAGGTTTGTGCTTGCACGATCGGGGCAGGCTGTCAAAAAACGTCGTTAATAAAGTGACCTAGCAACAAATGCGGTTAATATTTAAAAACTTCAAATTCTATTTGGGATTTGATTGAAAATTATTTCAATCAAAATTCACGTATGTATTTAGTAAAGTTTTTATGTTTAAATTTTAAATTTAACCAGCCTATACGTCGGATCAAACCTAAACGCGAGCAAATTTTGCAAAATCCCAAAAAGGCACATAAAAGTAACGAAGCTACTGCCACCGTAGCTGTAAAACGGCAGCGGAATGCCCACCACAGGCGCAAAGCCGATCGTCATCATGATATTTATACTCACGTAGATAAAGATAAGTATCCCGATCCCCGACGCCATCGTCTGCGTAAAATAATCATCCTTTAGCCCGTAGTTTAAGCTGAGCAGATGAGCTATCAGCGCTCCGTAAAAGCTAAGTAGCGCTAACCCTCCGTAAAATCCGTATCGCTCGATCGTGTACGCGAAAATAAAATCGCTAGTCGAAATCGGCAAAAACTTAAAGTGCGTCTGTGTCGCCTCGTCTTTTGGCTTGCCCTTTAGTCCGCCGCTACCGATAGCGATGATACTCTGGCGCACGTGATAGTTGGACTCTTCGCTTAAAAAATCAGTAATGCGCTTTTTTTGATAATCGTGTAAATTTTCGTAAATCACGGGCGCAGAGAGCAAAATCCCGGCAAATATTACGATCCAAATTTTTTTATTTACCCCGATGATAAAAAGCACGGCGTAGCCCACGATGAGCAGTATCAGCGCGGTGCCTAGATCAGGCTCTTTTAAAATTAGCACGAAAGGTAAAAGGATATAAAGGCTAAGGCGTAAAAAGTCCTTGAGACCGTAGCCGTTTTCTTCGGGCGGGCGCTGTTTGATGAGGTAGCCTAGCATCAAAAGAAGCGCCGGCTTCATGATCTCTGAGGGCTGAAGCGTAAAGTGGATAAAAGGAAACTCGAGCCATCTTTTTGCGCCCAGTTTGCTCGTGCCAAATAAATCTACGCTAATAAGCAACACGATACAAATCCAGTAAAATAGCGGTATGAGCCAGGCGATCTTGCGAATGGGAAGCAAAAAGAAAAATAAAAACGCAGCTAGACCGACGCCGAAATATACAAGCTGTTTCCCGGCTAGGATAGAATTTGCCTCAGAAACCAAAATGTATGATAAAATAATAATAGGAAGTATCAAAAACGGCTGAACGAAGTCAAAATGGGTTAAAATTCGCCTATCGAGTCTTATCAAAAATTTGCCTTTTTTGAGCGATTATAGCATTTTAAAGGAAACAAATCTAAAAATGACGGAAAAAGAGATCAAAATTTTAGATGATACGCAGGCGAGGGCTGACGCGTTTTTGGCCGCTGAGCTAAACGTCGCTAGAAATCAAGCGCTAAATTTGATAAAAAGCGGGTCGGTTAGCCTAAACGGCAAGCCGCTAAACAAGCCTTCCGTAAAGCTAAATTTGGGCGATGTTTTGAGGATCAAATTTGAGCAAAGCGAGCCTGATACGGCTAAATTTGAAGCGGAATTCGAAGTGCCGATCATTTACGAGGACGAGGATTTGCTCGTGCTAAATAAACCGGCAAATTTAGTCGTCCATCCCGCTCCTAGCGTCAAGGAGCCCACTCTTGTGGACTGGCTCGGGGCAAAGGGGTTTTTGCTATCAAATTTAAGCGGACAAAGTAGGGCAGGCATCGTGCATAGACTGGATAAAGGCACTAGCGGAGCTATCGTCGTAGCTAAAAATAACGCCGCTCACGCCGCGCTTTCAAGCCAGCTAAGCGACAAAAGCATGGGGCGCATTTATCTAGCGCTAACAGATTTGCCGCTCAAGCAAAACTGCATCGTCGAGCGAGCTATCGGACGAAATCCCGCTAACCGCCTAAAAAAGGCGATCGTTTCAGACGGCCGCGCGGCAAAAAGCGCCTTTGCGAATTTGCTTTTTAGCGAATTTAGCGGCCCCGTGCAGAGCAAAAACGCGGGCGTAAATTTGATCGCGGCAAAGCTTTTTACAGGCAGGACTCATCAGATCAGAGTGCATCTAGCTAGCCTAAACCGCCATATTTTGGGCGATGCTTTATACGGTTTTAAGAGCGAAAAGGATAAAATCGGCCGAGTAATGCTTCACGCCTACGGGCTGTATTTCACGCATCCGCGCACGGGCGGGCAAATGAGCTTCGTAGCGCCCGTCTGGGATGATTTTAGTGAAATTTTACTTAGCAAATTTAGCAAGGAGAATATAGATGAAAAGATTGATTTTATGGGGCTTAGCGAGCTCTTTAGCCATTGTGATGAGTGGGTGCGTATCCTCTAGCGGGCCTGCGCAAGTAAATCCGAATTTGCCGACCGTCCAGAGCCTAAAAACCATCAGCGATATGACCGAAGTGGGCTTTGAGTGGACGCCGACTCCGACCTCAAACGTCGCAGGCTACTATCTATACCGCTCAAATCCGAACGAAAATAACGGCAAAATGAAGGTCGTAGCCGACATAAAAGACCGCTTTGCCAGCCACTACGTGGATGCAAATTTGGCTCCGGAGACAACATATACCTACGAGATGAGAACGTACAACGCGAGCAAGCAAATTTCAGGCCCTGGTATGATGGTTAGTGCCACGACTAAGGCGCTTATGGATTCCGTGCCTTTCGTTAGAGCGCTTACGAATTTACCCGAGCGCGTGAAACTCATCTGGAGACCGCATCCGGACCTTCGCGTGGCATCTTATGTCATCGAAAAAGCCGATATAAATAAAGAAAACTGGAGACAAATCGCCGAGGTAAAAGGCAGACTAAACGCCGAGTATATCGATGACGACGTGAAGCCTGGCAGAAGCTATAAATATAGAGTTTTTGTAAAAACTACTAGCGGAACGATCTCAAAACCTAGCGAGATCGTGGACTCTACGACGAAGCAGCTGCCAAGCGAAGTCGTAAATGCGCAAGCTACTCAAAATGTGCCTAAAAAGATTATTTTGACGTGGGACAGCGTGGCTAGCGACGACTTTGGCTACTATAAAATTTACAGCGCATCAAGCAAATTTATGCCTTACACCTACTTAGTGAAAACCACGTCTAATAGCTACGAGGATCTCATAAACGAAAACGGCGCGACCAGATACTATAAAATCACCATCGTCGATAAAGACGGCCTAGAGTCTAAAAAACCTAGCGAACCTATCATTGGCATGACGCTAGGAGCTATCGACGCACCGGTCGTATCATCTATCGTGGCCGACAGCACGGCGGTTAAGCTCACGTGGAACGCCTCTGATAAGGCTAGAAGCTTTACTGTTATAAGAGACGGCGGCGGAAGCGAGCAGAAATTTACAAATATAACGGGCAATGAATTTGTCGATAATAGCGTTGCTTACGGGCAAAAATATAGCTATAAAGTTATCGCCGTAGATGAATACGGCATAAGCTCCGACGCTTCTCAAAAAGCAGAGATAGCCGTCGAATAATGCCCAATTTTATAGCTAAAAACGTAAATTTTACGCCAAAGGATTGCGGCGAGATAAGCTTTTTGTGGGAGGCTCGCGGCAGGCAGGGCGTTAGTCTCGTTTACAGCAAAAGCTCTAGCGAGGAGTTTTTTATCACGCTAAAAAAGCGCGAAAATGACTGGGTCGTAAAGGGCGAAAAGCTAACCAAGCCTGCTAAAGTAGGGCTTTTGCAAAATGCTTTGGTTAAATTTAAAGAGCTTTATTGCGATCAAATTTTAAGTGAAGCCATCGCGGTAAAAAACACGCGCCTCACGCAAAAAGACTCGGCGATCTTTAGCGTGGGCGAGTTGCTTGAGAATTTAAATCAGAGTGAATTTGAGAGCAAATTTATCGAGATAGGATTTGGCTCGGGTAGGCACTTGCTATTTCAGGCGGAAAATAACCCAGATACGCTAGTTGTCGGCATCGAGGTCTACAAGCCCTCGCTCGAGCAGGTTGCAAAGCTGGCAAAAGCCAAAAATCTAAACAACGTCATGCTCGTAAACTGCGACGCGAGGCTACTTTTATCGCTTGCGGAGTCAAATTTTATCGATAAAATTTTCCTTCATTTTCCAGTACCTTGGGACGACGCTCCTCATAGGCGCGTAGCCTCGGCTAAATTTGCTCTGGAGTGTGAGCGAACGCTAAAAGTGGGCGGCAAATTTGAGCTGCGAACCGATAGCCGCGAGTATGCGGACTTTACTTTGGCTCAAATTTTAAATTTGAGCGATGCCGACGTGCAAATTTACAAAAACCGCGATCTAAAAGTAAGCAGCAAGTACGAAGACCGTTGGAAAAGGCACCAAAAAGATATTTACGATGTTATCTTTACCTGCGAAAAGCAAAGCGAACCAAGAGTTGGTCAAGGCGAGCTAAAATTTGAAAACGGCTACGACGCGAGCAAGGTTGCGGCTAAATTTAGCAACCAAACGATAAAAGAGGATGACTTTTTCTTGCATTTAGAGGAAAAATACGAAAAAGACGGCGAAATTTTGATTCGCGCTGCGTTTGGCTCATTTAACGCGCCTGAGCATTGTTATGTTTTGCTCGGTGAAAAAGGCGCGGAATATTTTATAAAAAAGCCGCTCGTTACGGCTGAAAATTTAAAGGCGCATCTTGCGTTGAAGGAGTATTTGGCGGATGCAAAAAATAATTAGCGCAAGCGGGCTTTGCCTAGGATACGAGGGCTGTGAAAAGCTCATAACGGACGCGAAATTCGACATTTACGCCAATGATTTCGTTTTTATCACCGGGCAAAGCGGCAGCGGCAAATCGACGCTTTTAAAATCTTTTTACGGCGAGATAAAGCCAAGTGCGGGCTCTCTAAACGTCTGCCTAACCGATATGATGAATCTTGGCGGGCAAAATCTGGATAAACTAAGGCAGCGCATCGGCGTAGTTTTTCAAAACTACCGCTTGATAAGCGAGTGGAATATCGAAAAAAACGTGATGCTGCCGCTGATGATAAAAGGTCTGAGCGCAAATGTTTGTAAAAATCAGGCGACCAAACTCCTAAAGCACGTAAATTTGCTCCACAGAGCGCACAAATATCCAAACGAGCTAAGCGGCGGCGAACAGCAGAGAGCTGCGATGGCTAGAGCGCTCGCGCATAATCCAAATTTACTACTTTGCGACGAGCCGACGGGTAGCCTAGATGAATACTCAAGCGACGTTATCTGGGGGCTTTTGCGCTCGGCGAAAGAGTTTTTGGGTACCTGCATCGTGGTCGTCACGCACAGGGTGCCAAGCTCGCTAAGAGTACCCTATAGACATCTTGCTATAGAAAATGGACGCCTATATGAAATTCTTTAAAAACCACTTAAGCACTATAATTCCACTTATGGCGTTACTCGTGGGCATTCAGTTTATATTGCTAGTCGGGCGAGTGGTGGACGAGTACGAGTCCGTGATGAACAAAGACTATAACATTATCATCGTAAGTCAAAACGAGCTAAACGCTACCGACGTAAAGCCGCTCGTTCATACGTTTGAATCTCTTGAACCGCTTAGTTCAAAGCCCGTACTAGAGAAGCTCTCTAAAGATATTTCATCAAAAAATATCGCCGTTTTGCAAAATGCGTTGCCTAAATTTTACTCGCTAAAGCTAAATGCCTTTCCAAGCACCCAATATATGCAAGAGATAAAGGATAAAATTTCAAAGATTAACGGCGTAAGCAGGGTTGAGACCTTTTCAAAAACGCATGATAAAATTTATAAAATCATGCAGCTGATTAAAAATATTTCGGCGATATTTTCGGGGCTAATCGGGTTAATCGGGCTTATGCTCATCGCAAAACAGATGCGAATTTGGCTATACGAGCACAAGGAGCGCATCGAGATAATGACGCTGCTGGGAGCTCCGTCGTGGCTAAAATCTGGCGCGTTATACAAAAACGCGTTGTTTGATTCGTTTATAGCGACCGTTTTGGTGGCGGTTTTTTACATTATCTTGCCGGATTTGCAGCCCGTTAAGGAAGTCGCTACCGACCTAAATATCAATTTGCCGGCGATTGATCTGTTTTACGAGGGCGGAGTACTGCTGGGCGTTTCGCTTGCGATTAGTTTTTTAGCCGTTTATCTCGTAACCAGAAAAGCAACGGCGATATGAAAAAAATTTGCTTTTTGCTGGCCGCCATGATTTGCTTAAACGCAAGCACGGGCGAAAAGATAAAAAATCAAACGACCTATCTCGAGTCCTCAAAAGAGCTTGAAAAACAGCTAAATAAAAAGCTCGACGACCTAGCCGGTGATATACTTGGCGGCGAAAAAAGCGTCAAGCAAACCGACGACAAGATGAAAGAGCTCATTTTGCAAATAGCGCAGTTGGAAAACAGTGCAAAAAGCGTTAGCGGCGAGCTTGACGAGCTAGTAAAGCAAAACAAAGATCTCACACAAAGTCAAAAAAATATCCAAAAAAGCATCGTGCGCATCATCTCAGACGAGTTTTCTTTCGATCTCATAATGCCAAAAGAGTACGAGGAGGGCGTGGATAGCATCATCGCTACTGAGATTTTAAGCAAGCTAAACTCGGTGCTAAAAGATGATTTTAACGAGCTGGCTAAGCAGTATGAAAGTACGCAAAATTTAATAAAAACTCAAAACGACAAGATAGACGGCATAAAGTCAAATTTAAAAACCTTTAAATTTAAGCAAGCTGAGCTGGTTTCCCTGCAAGATAAACAGATGAAAACACTGGCAAATTTAAAGCGGGATAAGGAAATTTATCAAAAGCAACTCTCGCGCCTACAAGCCCAACAAGACGAGATTAGAAAGACGCTAGAAGAGCTAAAAATCGTCGCAAAAAGGGAGAGCGAGGAGGCTAAAAAGGCTCTAGCCGCACAAAAAGCAGCCGAAGCCAAAGCTCAAAAAAATAAGAAAGATAAAAAAGGCGAGGCTACTGCAAGCGCGTCTGAAGGCGACGTGAAGCAGTTTGGCTCAAGCTATCAAACGAGTCTTGTTAAAAAATATAGCGGCGAAAAGACGATCGCGCCGCTTGACGGCTTTACGGTCAAGCAAAAATTCGGCAACTACGTAGATCCCATCTATAACATCAAAATTTTTAACGAATCGGTCGTGCTAAGCGCAAATTCGGCCGACGCAAAGGTAAAAAGCGTGTTTAACGGCAAAGTGGTCTTCGCCAAAGAAACGGCGATGCTAGATAAAGTAGTCATCATCGAAAATCCAAACGGCATCCACACGATCTATGCGCACCTTAGCCAGATCGCCCCTACCGTAAAAGTGGGCACAAAAGTGCAAAAAGGCTACGTAATCGGCCGCGTGCAGCGAGATCTAACCTTTGAAGTCACGCAGAAAAACTACCACATAGACCCCCTCGAGCTAATCAGCCTAAAATAGCACCTGCGCGCCGAGATTAGCAAAATTTAAAGCAAATTTAGCTAAAATCCGAAAATTTAAGGAGATGAAAAATGGAGCGAAAAAAGCGAATTTTAGTTAAATTTTCAGGCGAGGCGCTAGCTGGCGACAGCGGCTTTGGTATAGATAACGCTGTGCTTAAATTTATCGCAAAACAGATCAAAGAACTAGTCGAAAACGGCATACAGGTGGGCATCGTTATCGGCGGAGGCAACATCATACGCGGCGTGAGCGCGGCTAGAGACGGCATCATAAAGCGTACCAGCGGCGATCACATGGGCATGCTAGCTACCGTGATAAACTCTATCGCGATGAGAGAGGCGCTAGAGAGCGTAGGCCTAGACGTGCGCGTACAAAGCGCGATAAAGATGGAGGCTATCTGTGAAACCTTCATCGTCGGACGCGCAAACAGACACCTAGAAAAAGGTCGCGTCGTGATCTTTGCTGCGGGAACCGGAAATCCATTTTTCACCACCGATACGGCGGCTACACTGCGCGCTATTGAGATCGATTCAGATATGATAATCAAAGCTACGAAAGTGGACGGCGTTTACGACAAAGACCCGCATAAATTTGAAAATGCGACGCTGCTAAAGGAGCTAAACTACGAGCTTGCTATGAGTGACGATATCAAAGTGATGGACGACACCGCCATCGCGCTAGCTAAGGATAATTCGCTACCGATTTTAGTCTGTAATATGTTTAAAGACGGAAATTTGCTCAAAATCATACAAGGCGACGAGAGCGCGTTTTGCTCTATCGTGAGAAATTAAATTTAAGGAGAATAAATGAGATCTGAAGAAGTAGCGGCAAAGGCTCTAAAACTAGTCGGAGACGACAGATATATGCTCGCTCTAGCGGTAGCAAAAAGAGCCGAGGCTCTAGCTGGCGGCGCAAAAAGCTTGCTTGATATCGACGTTACTAAGATGAAATTTGCCGATATCGCCCTACGCGAGATAGCTGAGGGCAAGATAACTTTAGAGGGCATAGTTGAAGCAGCTAAGTAGCGGATTTTTACTAGAACAATTAATCGATGATATAACCGCTTGCAAGGATGTCGCTCAGGCGAGACAGCTGCTTAGCGAGCTGATAAATTTTACGCCGAATTTAGAGCGCGCGATCGAGTGCTGCGTTATCTCGCATGCGGGGCAATTTAGAAAAAGTGGCGAACCGTATGCCATACACCCTATCCTAGTGGCCTGCATCGTGGCGCATATGGGTGGGGACGAGGATATGATTATCGCCGCCTTGCTTCACGATGTGGTCGAGGATACGGACAGGTCGATAGAGAGCGTGAGAGAGGACTTTGGCGAAGAGGTCGCAAAGCTGGTCGAGGGGCTAACTAAAATCGTAGCCATCAGAGAGGATAAGCTCGCAAGCTCGGAGTCAAACGAGCGTCTGGCGGCCTCTGCGATGACCTTTCGCAAGATGTTGCTAATATCTATCGAGGACGTGAGAGTGCTCGTGGTAAAGCTTTGTGATAGGCTGCACAATATGCTCACCTTGCAAGCTTTGCGTCCTGAAAAGCAAAAGCGAATCGCTGAAGAGACTCTGATGGTTTATGCTCCGATCGCGCATAGGCTAGGCATTTCGTCGATCAAAAACGTGCTTGAGGATCTTAGCTTTAAGTATGCTTTGCCGGAAGAGTACAAAAAAATCGACGACTACCTAACCGAGCACAAGCAGCAGCTCGTTCTAAAGCTCAATGCGTTTACCGACAAAATTTTTCAAATTTTACTCAAAAACGGCTTTAGCGAAAACGACTTTGAGATACAAAAGCGTATCAAACATCATTACTCAATTTACTTAAAAATGCAGCGAAAAGGCATATCGATTGAGGAGGTGCTAGACTTGCTAGCTGCGCGCGTACTGGTTAAAGAGCCGCAGGATTGCTATTTGGTACTTGGAAATTTGCATATAAATTTTAACCCTCTAATCTCGCGTTTTAAAGACTACGTCGCGCTTCCGAAGCAAAACGGCTATCAGACGATACACACTACGATATTTGATAACAAAAGCATCTTTGAGGTTCAAATTCGCACCTTTGATATGCATAAAACCGCAGAGTACGGCGTCGCAGCGCACTGGAAATATAAAAGCGGCGGCTTTTTAAACCCGAAACTTGACTGGCTAAGCGACATCAGCGGTATAGAAAACGGCATGGAGGAGGCGAGTGAAAATCCCGAGGAGCTCTACGAATACGCAAAAGACAGCCTCTACGTCGAGGACGTCGCGGTTTATTCGCCAAAGGGCGATATATTTACGCTTCCGCGTGGCGCAACGGCGCTTGATTACGCTTATGAGATACACACGCAAGTAGGTTTGTATGCTAAAGAGGCCTATGTAAACCGCGTACGAGTACCGCTACTAACGGAGTTAAAAAACGGCGATATCGTAAGCATCGTGACCGGCGATGAGCCAAAATACCGCTGCTCGTGGCTAGGTAGCGTAAAAACCGGCAAGGCTAGAGCCACGATCCGCTCGTACTGCAAGCAAAAGATAAGAGATATAAACAACATGGTCGCGATCGAAATTTTAAGCGGCATCTTTGCAGTACCTTCAGCAACTATCGAACAGTGGCTAGAGACTGAAAATTTGACCAAGAAAATTTTTAGAGCCGCGTTTGATTCGGTTTACCTGCAGGACGTGGTAAACGCACTAAAAAAATACGTAAAAAGAGACCGTCCGTTTGCCATCGCGATGACGGACAAATACAACGTCAAAAAGCAAAAATTTGAAAACATCGTAATCTACTCAAACCACAAGATAAACAGCATCGAGTTTGATTACTGCTGCAATCCAAAGCGCGGCGACGATATCGTGGGATTTAGAAACTATCACCACGTCACAGTCCACCACAAGCTTTGCGAGCGGTTTATGAAGCTAGCCGAAGAAAAAAACGAGATGATTTTCGTCAAATGGACGCGAGTCGCTCCGCATAGATTTAAAATTATCCTGAGCCTAGAAAACAGACGCGGGTCGCTTGCGGAGTTTTTGACGTATATGGCGAAAATGCAAGTCGATCTCGTAACTATCAGCCTCACCGAAACTAGAGAAGCGACGGCGGACTTTTTCGAGCTAACAATCGAGCTTGGCGAAAATTTGAACGTGAACGAGATAAAGGAGCGACTAAGAGATCGCTACAAGATCATAGACTTCGTGTCGCTTGACGACGCATACGGACATTAATAAATTTAGGAGAGAAAATGGGCGAAAATTTGAGCAAAATAATGAGCGATATAAAAAAGGGCGTCGCCGAGATGATAGACGAGGAGCGCGTCGAAAATTTAGTAAAAAACTACTATGAAAAGGGCGAAAATTTCTACGTTAAAGCAGGCTTTGACCCGACGGCTCCGGATTTGCACCTAGGACACTCCGTGGTGCTTCAAAAGATGGCCTTTTTACAAAAGCACGGCGCGATAGTGCAGTTTTTGATAGGCGATTTCACAGGACAAATCGGCGATCCTAGCGGCAAAAGTCAGACGAGAAAAAAGCTAGACCGCGAGACCGTGGCGGCAAATGCTAAAACCTACGAGGAGCAGGTTTTTAAAATCCTAGACCCGCAAAAAACAAAGTTGATGTTTAACTCCAAGTGGCTAAACGAGCTAGGAGCTGCGGGCATCGTGGAGCTAACTAGCACCTTTGCGGTGGCTAGGATGCTTGAACGCGATGATTTTGAAAAAAGATACAAAAGCGGCGCCTCGATCTCGATAAGCGAATTTTTATATCCGCTACTCCAGGGTTACGACAGCGTCGCGATGAAATGCGATATCGAGATGGGCGGCACGGATCAGAAATTTAACCTTCTGATGGGGCGAACCTTGCAGCGAGTTTACAACGTCGGCAAGGAGCAAGCCGTCATAATGATGCCGCTTTTAGAGGGGCTTGACGGCGTAAATAAAATGAGCAAGAGCTTAGGCAACTACATCGGCGTGACCGACGAGCCAAACGATATGTTTGCTAAGGTTTTAAGCGTGAGCGACGAGCTAATGTGGCGCTGGTACGAGCTTCTTAGCGAAAAAAGCACGGAAGAAATCGCAAATTTAAAAGCGGACGTAGCTAGCGGCAAAGCTCACCCAAAAGCTGTAAAAGAGGCGCTCGCGCTAGAGATCACGGCTAGATATAATGGCGAAGCGGCGGCGAAAGAGGCGAAGGCTGAATTTGACCGCGTGCACTCGCAAAATTTGATCCCGACCGAGATGGACGAGTTTGAGCTCTCGGCTCCTGTTTGGATCGTGCAGGCGCTCACTCACTGCGGACTATGCGCTAGCAGCTCTCAGGCGCGCCGAGACATCGCGGCAAACGCCGTCAGTCTAAATCAAGAAAAGATCGCCGACGAGCAGCTAAAGCTGGGCGCTGGCGAATACGTCTTGCAGGTCGGCAAGCGTAAATTTGCAAAACTAAAGGTAACCTGATGCAACCCGTAAAAATCGGAAAATACGATATAAAATACCCGATAATCCAAGGCGGAATGGGGCTTGGTATCAGTTGGGATAGGCTCGCCGGAAACGTCAGCCTAGAAGGCGGACTAGGCGTCATAAGCTCGGTAGGAACGGGCTACTACGAAGGACGAAAATACATCACCAAAGAGCTGAACGCCAAGCCCTACGGCAGCGGAAATTTCTACTCACGTGAGGGGCTAAAAGCCGTCATCGACAATGCGCGTAAAATTTGCGGAGACAGGCCTCTTGGGGTCAATATTTTGTACGCTAGCAACGACTACGAGCGTATCGTAAAAGACGCCTGCGATCACGGTATAAATGTAATCATCACGGGCGCTGGGCTACCGACGAATTTACCCGAATTTACTGTAGACTACCCAGACGTGGCTTTGGTGCCTATCGTATCCTCGGCAAAAGCGCTAAAAATCATCTGCAAACGCTGGCAGGGGCGCTACGGTAGGCTTCCGGATGCGGTGGTGCTCGAGGGGCCTCTTAGCGGCGGGCACCAGGGATTTACCTACGAGCAGTGCATCGATCCCGCATACAGCCTGGAAAATTTGATAACGCCAGTTAGCGAAGAGATAAAGCAGTGGGGCGATTTTCCATTATTTGCCGCGGGCGGCATTTGGGATAAAAACGACATCGAGAAGGCGATTTCGCTAGGGGCAAATGGCGTACAGATGGGTACTCGCTTTATCGGTACGCACGAGTGCGACGCTAGCGAGGAGTTTAAGCAAGTGTTGCTAGCGGCCAAAAAAGAGGACATCGAGCTAATCAAAAGCCCAGTAGGCTACCCTGCACGCGGAGTTAGGACAAATTTAATAAACCTAGTCGATAAGCGCCAGGGTCCCAAAATCAGCTGCGTAAGCAACTGCGTAAGTCCGTGCCAGCGTGGCAAAGAAGCCAAAGAGGTGGGATACTGTATCGCAGATCGCCTCTATGACGCCTTTGAGGGGCGCAAGGAGACGGGGCTATTTTTCACAGGTGCAAACGGCTACAAGCTAAACGAGATAATAAGCGTGAAAGAACTATTTGAAAAACTGATAAATGGCGAAGATAGTTAAATTATTTTTAATACTTCTATTTTTTTTGAATAGCGCGGTTTGCGCAAGCGCTTTATCGAGTTTAGATAAATTCGATAAAAATTTTGATAGCGCAGCCAATAAAGAAAAGATCGCAATGCATCAAGAGCTAAGGACTCTTTACGTAAAATCCATAATGGAAAATAACGTAAATTTAAGAGTCCAAAGCCTAACTAGACTAATAAAAAGCTCAAAAGCCCTAGGGCTAGATACCAAACCGTATGAAAAAGAGCTCGCGAGCATACCGCAGTCTGCAAAGCCAAGCGAAGAAAAACCAAAACAAGAAATAAAGCAGGTCAAAAAAGAACAACAAAAACAAGAGCCGAAGCAAAAAGAAGTAAAATTAAGCCAGCTATCCTCGGCTCCGCTGGCCGCCCAAAATGCCAAAACCGTCAAAAATCAAACTTTGCAGCTTCTAGAAGCTTTGGATAACGACGGAAATTTCGAGCTAAAATTTAGCCGCCAGTTAAACGGTAACGATATCAAAAAAACCGACCTAAATCAAAAAGGTTCTTGTAAGACGATATATGAATTTAAAGGAATTTGGAGTGGCGGAAAACTGCAAAGATTTAAGAACTACTTGGTGGACGAGATCCGCATAAGTCAGTTTGACGAAAAAACCGTTAGGGTGGTATTCGTAAGTCAATTCGAACCAAATTTAAAACTCAGAGTCGATAATCAGTCTTTAATTTTCTCAAAGGCTAAGCCCACGCAAAGCCAAAATTTAACGAGTCAAAACAGTAAACAAAAAAATCATCAACCGTCTATCAAGCAAGAGCTCCCCAAAATCGCTGCAAATTCGAAATCTGAAATAACTCAAATACAACAGCAAAAAGCAACTCAACACCAAGCTCAAAATCAAAAGCTCGCTCAGCAAAAGCAAGAAAAAGTTGCCGCGCAGACCAAGACGGATGCTAAAAGTACCCAAAGCACCACCGAAAAGGATGAGCAAGAGGTCGTGCTGGCGCCCGTAAAAACGACAAGCACTAAAAAAATCACAAGCGCTAAAGGCAAGGTTGTCGTCCTTGACGCAGGACACGGCGGCGATGATCCAGGCGCCATAAACGGATCGCTAAAAGAAAAAAATATCGTGCTAAGTATCGCCCAAAAGGCAGGCAAAGAGCTGCAAGGACGCGGCTACAAGGTGTATTACACACGTAGCAAGGATAAATTTATCAACCTTCGCGACCGCACGAAATACGCCAACGACAAGGCTGCGGACCTCTTTATCTCCATCCACGCAAACGCTGCGCCGAGCAAAACCAAGGCAGCGACTATGCGCGGCATAGAGACGTTTTTCCTCTCGCCGGCTCGTAGTGAACGTAGCAAAAACGCCGCCGCGCTGGAAAATAAATCCGACATCGAGGAGATGAACTATTTTTCTAAGCAGACATTTTTAAATTTCCTTAACCGCGAGAAAATCATCGCCTCAAACAAGCTCGCCATCGACGTTCAACGCGAAGTTTTAGCGCGAGCAAAATCAGTTAGCTCAAAGGCTTCCGACGGCGGCGTTCGCGAGGCGCCTTTTTGGGTGCTAGTGGGCGCGCTGATGCCTGCGGTGCTGCTTGAGGTCGGCTACATCACTCACCCTAGCGAAGGCGATCTTATAAATAACTCAAAGTACCAAGATGCCCTAGCCAAGGGGCTCGCAGACGGCATAGACGTCTATTTTTCAAACCAGCAATGAAAAGCGCACGAGTCGTTTTAAAGGGTGGCATCCCGTTTAATCCCGAATTTGACGACATTTACTTTAACGCAGACGATCCCGTAGGGCAAAGCGAGTATGTATTTAACTCCATTTTTGATGAAATTTGGGAGAAAAAGAGCGAATTTAACGTGCTTGAGGCTGGATTTGGCGCAGGGCTAAATTTTCTCTGCGCTTTTAAAAGATTTAAAAACACGGATAAATTTTTAAATTTCGTCAGTATCGAAAAAACTCCGATCGCCAAAGAGGATCTGGCTAAAATTTATGCGAATTTTAGCGAGCTCGCGGATGTTTCGGGTGAGCTTTTGGGTGCCTACCCGCCTCTTATTCGCGGATTTCATAGGCTAAATTTGGCTCCAAACGTCACGCTTACCTTGTGTTTTGGTGACGTGGCCGAGGTTTTGGATGAGCTTAGTTTTAAAGCAGATACCGTTTTTATGGACGGCTTTGCTCCCGCTAAAAACGAAGCTATGTGGAGCGAGCGGGTTTGCGGTAAAATCGCAAATTTATGCGCATTGGGTGCTAGCGTTTGCACATACTCGGCTTCGGGTGCGTTAAAAAGAGCCTTGCAAAATAGCGGTTTTGAGGTAAATTTGCTAAAAGGTTACGGCAAAAAGCGCGAGATGCTACGTGCCAAATTTGCGGGTGAACGGCAAGCTGAGGGCGAAATTTGGTTTAGCAGATTTGATCCCGCTGCCACGACCGCTCCAAAGACGGCGCTAGTTATCGGCGGCGGCGTGGCTGGCTGCGTTTGCGCGTTTAAGTTGCGCGAGCGCAGCCTAGATGTAACGATCGCCGAAAAGCGTGGCGATATCGCACTAAACGGCTCTGGAAATTACTGCGGGATTTTGATGCCGCTTATCACAAAACCAACCGTAAATTTAGGCCGAATGCATATGAACGCGTTTTTGCAGGCAGCGCGCTTTTATGAACAAAACCTCGGCGCCCAGGAGATAGAGTTTTGCGGTGCGACAGACTACGCATACGAGCAAAAGACGCTAGAGCGCTTTTACGAGTGGCACGAATTTGACGCGGACAACGGCGTTTTTGAGCTAAAATTTGATGACGAGCCTTACGCTAGCGCGTTTATTTTTAATGGCGCCAAAGCTCGCCCCAGAAAGATGTGCAAAGCGGCAAGCACGGGTATAAAAACGCTTTTAAACTGCGAATTTACGGGCTTTGAGACGCTTGAGGGCGGCGCGATTAGGGCTCATTTTAAGGATGGGCAAATCATCGACGCCGACGTACTCTTGCTTGCTGTCGGTAGCGAGAGCATGGAGCTTTTTACGGACTACGACATCAGGCTTAGCTCCGTGCGCGGCCAGGTCACGCATATCGCGCCTGCCGTTTGGACGCCTGCGCCTTTTAGCGCCAAAGGCTACGTTTGCCCGCCTGTTGATGATGTGCAGGTTATCGGCGCGACTTACGATAGAAATCTTTTTTTAGACGAGCCGCGTTCTAGCGACGACGAGAAAAATTTAGCCGACGTCGCCGAGTTTTTAGACGACAAATTTGCAGAAAACGAGCGGCTAAATTTGACTATTGGCCCAGACGGCGACGCTGAAAATGCGGATCGTTTGGAGGTGAACAAGGGTGGCGTAAATTTAAGCAAAAGCATGGATTTGCGTACCGAGACTACTGATGATTCGGCGCAGATGCAAGATGCGTCAAATTTGACTGCATCCGAAAATCTCTCAAACGACATGATAAAAACTCCGCAAAACGTCCGAATAATCGGTTCGAAAGTGGGCTACCGCAGCTATAGCGGCGACCGTTTTCCGCTCATCGGGCGGCTTTACGACGAGGATTTTTATAAAGATACATACAAGTCGCTGCTTTGGACGAAAAGCAAGTCTAATCCGCATCCAAAATACGTTCCAAACGTCTACATTAGCACCGCTCACGGCTCGCGCGGGCTCTGCACGGCGGTGCTTGGTGCGGAGCTTATCTGTGATCTTATTTTTGACCGCCCGCTTTGCATCGAAAAATCGCTTTTTGACGAGCTGCATTTGGCGAGATTTCTCGTTAGAAAACTTAAAAAAGGGCTGAAATAGGCATAAAAATTGGATTTTAAAGTCTGATTTTACGTTATTTGTTTTTATCTCAAATTCGGCATAAATTTGAGGCAGCGGCTGGTACTGATCAAATTTTATTTTTTATAAATTTAGCCGTTCTAGTTAAAGTAGCATGAGTGCCATTTGCAGGCGTATATCAAAAATTGTTAAGAGCAGAATAAATCTGCGCATTGCGGCGCAAAAAGCATAGTATAGATAAAGCTCAAATTTAGACGAGCGTCAAAGCCAAAACGGCTAAAATGGCGAAATTCGCCTATTTTTTACCGAAAAAGTCGCCTGCGATCCTAAAAATATCATCTACGATCGAGCCGTCTTTGTTCTGATCCAAAAACTGCGTAAGCATTGACATCATGGAGCCGTTATCCGCGGAGTCTTGCAAATTTGAGGCTTTGAGCTGATTGTTTAGCATGCCCGCAATCATCGGTAGCAGAGTCTTGATAGAGTCTGCGCTGATGCCTAGCTGCGAGCCTACGTCACTAGCTAGAGCCCTGCTGTTTTCTTTCGAGCCCGTTAGTACTCCCAGCAGCTCGTTGCCGTCGGCAACGCTGACGTTTTGCGGGGTGCCAGTCATCTCGTCAAGGCTTGAGCGGCGGATCATCTCAAGGAAATTTGACGAATCGGCGTCAGATTTAAAATTTTCGTTTGCTCTTTGCATGAAAATCGGCGCGACCTTAGAAATCACGGCCTCTACGTCGTTTGTGCCCAGTCCGCTTTTTTGCGACATCGCATCTAACATACCACCGGAGTTGTCCAAAAGTAGCTTTAATATATCCATTTTTATCCTTTTGATTTTGCGTGAGCTTAAATTTGACCGCCGCTTGTTTAGGTTTAACGAGGCGGCGGCCGGCAAGCCGAGGAGGGCTTATTTGTAGTTTTTGATTGCCGCGTCTAGGATCTCTTTTGCGGCATTCGCGTCTTTAAATTCTTTAACCTTGACCCATTTGTTAGGCTCTAAAATTTTATAAGTTTCAAAGAAATTTTTGATCTTATTTAGAGTGGCCTCAGGCAGGTCTTTGTAGCTCTTGATCCCGTCAAATCTCGGGTCGATCTTGGTGACCGGTACGGCTAGTAGCTTCTCGTCCATACCCGCTTCATCCTCCATCACGAGCACGCCGATTAGGCGGCACGGGATCACGCTACCTGCTTGCAGAGGGTATTCGTTTAGCACCAAGATGTCGGCAGGATCGCCGTCTGCTGCGAGCGTGTTTGGCACGAAGCCGTAGTTTGCCGGGTAGAACATCGCCGAGTAGAGCACGCGATCGACCACGACCGCGCCGCTATCTTTGTCGATTTCGTATTTTATGTTCGAGCCGTACGGGATCTCGATAACGGCGTTGATTTTGTCCGGGTTTGAACCTGCTTTGATTTTTGAAACGTCCATTTTAATCCTTTGTAAAGCTCCTATCACGCGGCGTTTTGGAGTAAAACGCTTTGAGATACTTGCCTTGAAATTTGAGTAAGAGATTATATAAAATCTCGGCTAAATTTGGAGTAAAACGGAGTTGAAGTAGGCCAAAATTTGACCGGCTTACGGCGGTAAATTTGATGTTAAAAAGTAAAAGGCTCAATATAAGTTAAAAACTTTCAAAGGAGTTTTTAACTATGATCCTATTGGTAAAAAATAAGTATATAATCCGTTCCCGAATTTCAGAAAAGAAATTTAGAGAAATTCTCAAGTACTTTGCAGAGGATATAGAGGCTACTAAAATAGCAAATTTAACCGGGATTTATAGAATTTCCATTTATAAGATTCTAAAAAGCATTAGAGTTTTGATGTCTCAAGAGTGTGAAAAGATATCTAAGTTTTCAACAGGGAACTAGCGGAAACATTTTAACCGGAACAAGCCGAGATATTAAACTTTTATTTGAGAAACCAGCTTTGGATAAGCTCGGGGTGTTTTGTAGGGTGTATCATACAAGTTTTCAGGTGAAATTTCCAGCTTGCAAGCTCGCCTAGAAGCTCCGCTTTGAAATAGACGAAAGTTACTTTTACTTCGCTTTGCTCGTAACTGCGTCTTGAAAAGCTACAAGCGTAGTGAAGTAGAGCAGAACGGAGCTAAGAGAGTAAGAGGTAAGAGAGGTAGAGGAGCAAACGGAAAGCAACCGGTATTTCTATTTCGCTACGCTCGTAGCTGTAAACAGACGGAATGCTAAAGTGTGACGGTAAGGTCTATACCCAGATAGTTAAAAACTGCTCCGTAAGTTAACTGGTACCGATACTGTCGGAGTTTAGCGATCTGGACGAGAGTGTAATTTACTCTGATTGTTGGAAGGCTTATGATGGATTAGTAGATTATGGAGCCAAAGCTCACTACAGAGTAAAATACTCAAAGAATGAATTTTAAGCTACGCTACGCTTGCTACTTTGCAAGACGCTAATGGTAAAAACCATATAAATGGCATAGAAAACTTTTAGCTGCGACTTCGTCTTGCTACTGTAAGCAGATGGGGATATGCTAAACATAGACTAGCTAAATTTAAAGGAATAAAGAAAGAGAATTTTCTGTTGCACCTAAAGGAATCTGAATTTAGATTTAATAACAGTAAAGATACGAAAACTTTCTATCATATTTTACTAAAGATGATAA
>NZ_CALHXD010000218.1 GCF_938040115.1 uncultured Campylobacter sp.
ACGAGCAAAGATGAGCGGCAAAAAATTTTTAGCTGCCTGCTGCAAACCCGCGATCTGCGAAACGTAAAATTTGCCTGCGAGTTCGCGCTTGCGGAGGACTTCTTCGACCGTCCGTGCGACCTGTTTGAGTATATCGGCTACTGGCTGGAGGCCGTCGGATTTGCCTTTGAGCGGGTTAAATTTGACGCAGACGGCGAAGCTCAAGCGGTAGCGGATGAAATTTTAAAAACGGATGCAAACGAATGCGGCGGCACCAAACAAACCCAAACGAGCGAAAATTTTAAAGCGGATACGACCGAATGTACCGCAAAATTTAACGCAGACAAATCCGACTCCGATAAATCACAAAAAACCCCGAACGATGAAATAAGCTTTGGCGGTGAGAAATTTAGCCTCAAAAGATACTGCAGCCAGCGCATGTATCACATAATCTTTCCGCGCGGCTATTTCGGCGCACCCTATGAGGCGCATCTGGCAAAGCTTCATCCGACCTGGCGATTTGAGGGCGGCGAGGCAGGCTATAATCTCGGCGGAGTCTTGGACGAGCCGGACGGCGATGCGCAAAATCCGCTATTTCATCTCATCACGCTTGATCCGCTACCTCGTGACTTGCCCGTGCGATCGCTGCCGCGCCTAAGCCTCGCCGCTCACGTTAGAGAGGTAAACGAAGGCGAGATAGTCTTTTACGAGCACGACGCGCAGGGTATGCCGCGGCGTATCGGCGAAAGGACGCAGGTCGAATACGCCTTTGACGAACCGATAAAGGAGTGCGAAGTAGCACTTGCGCCCACGCCGGCGCGCTGGGCGGCTCAGGACTGGGGGATGTCAAACAGCAGGCAAAACCTCGCGCGCATCGGCGGCGAGCCATCATGGATACAGGGTGCCTTGGTGCCGACGTGCCCGATATGCGGCGAAAAGATGGAGTTTTTGATGCAGCTAGATAGCGGGCTTCCTAGCGGCGAGGACGGGGAACTACTTCTTGGCAGCGGCGGGATTTTATATGTGTTTTGGTGCGAGCGGACGCGGGTAAGTGCGTTTTTTATGCAGTGCACGTGAGTAATTTTGCTTTTTATAAATTAACCAATAAATTTGAGCGTATTTGCATATAACCAAAAATCAGCTAAATATGTTGCTGCAAATCCAATCATTTCGTGTTTGTGCAAGATGAGATTTTTAGACAAAGCTAAGTCGGTTAAATTTTGCTGATTTTTATGAGAAATCGGATATGCAAATTTGAGATTAATAGCAAAATAGATAAAAAGAGTCGGTAGAGGCTAGCAAATTCCAGACTCATTACTCACCGGCAAGGTTAGAATTACCTTGCCGATCTAATTGCTATTAAATCAAACGTATTCTTTCGTTCGCTTTAAATCGGTGATTAGCAAAGGATTATCCTTGCGCATCATGTTTATCAGTCTCTCTACGCGCTGCGTAGTCGGGTCTTTGCGTAGCCAGTCTAGCTCGCGCTGCGTAATACCGACCATCTGGAGGAACTCGACTCTACCGTTTGGCGTATCTGTGCCGCCTAGTACTGGATCTGGCGCGAAGGCGACGCCTACTAGTTTCGTATCGGTATTAAGGCGCAGAGGAGAATTGGTTGGGATAAAATGATACGCGCCCCATACAAGCTTATAAACAGATCAAATCGCGATCAAATTTAGTCGGCAGCTCGGCAAAACTCGCTCGCAGCTAACACCAAATTCACGCTCCTAACGCCGTCCTCACCTCATCGCTCGCCATCTCGATACTCCACGCAGGCTCCCATACGAGGTCTATCTCGCACTCTTTTACGCCATCGACGTTTAGCACCGCCGTCTCGACCCAGCTTAGTATCATCTCATGTAGCGGGCATGAGCGCGTAGATAGCGTCATCGTGACCTTCGCCTTGCCATTTTCGTCGCAAGCCGCGTCGTAAATAAGCCCCAAGGATACGATATCAAAGCCCACCTCGGGATCGACGATGTTTGAGAGCGCTTTATAGATTTTTTCTTTCATTTTTCTTCCTTTATTCCAAATTTCGTAAATTTAAAAACATTTATCATATTTATCGCAACCAAAACGATACTGACGAGCAGGCAAGCCACGCCGCAGTGCGCGAGCGATTTTATCTCCAGCCAGACGCCAAGCTCGTAGAGTGCGAGTCCAAGAGCATTAAAACCGATACCGATATATGCGGGCTTTTTAAGGATCATCTGATCTAGCAAGGGCACCTTTGTCTTACCCACAAAGGGCGCCACATAGTGGTACCAGATGAGAAACGGCGCGATCTTATAAAGATGAGCCGCGATAAAAGCGAATAAAAAGCCGTATATCAGCATAAATACCGCCATATCGTATCTATCCGCCGCGATAAATGCGTAAAACAGCACAAAGGCTGCAAGCGAAAGAGCGATATTGACATTCCAGTAGTCATAAGCCTTGCGGACGCGCTTTTTTAGGATGTGCAGCGCCTCGGCGACAAAGCAAATAATCGCCGCCCCAAAGGCAAAGTACGCGTAAATCTCGCCAAAAAAGAGCAAAACTCCCGCCAAAATATAAAATCCGAAGGCAAATTTGCTAAGCGTAAATTTTAGATCGTGCGCCAGAGCAAACATCGGTAACAGCACTGTCGCCACGCCGACGATGATAAAAAAAACAAACCCGAGCACGAAATAGACGTGAAATTTAAGCGCGAACATAAAATCCATCGGCAAAGTGCCCGAAAGTATCATCAAAAGGCAAAATCCAAGCGAGATGCCGGCGAGTAAAAATACCGCCGAAACAAAGAGCATAAATGCTGCGAAGCTCTTTTTTTCATTGTCCATAAAGCTAACGATATAGGTCGTGCCAAAAAACAGCAGCGCCAGAAAAAGCGCCATGCCGCCGCCGTGCATGAAGCCCGTTTTGCCGCTGATCATCCCGTAGCCCATCGCAGCGATCCCTACGCAGTAGACGGCTAAATTTAGCATCGCGCCCTTGATCGTCGAAAACGGCTTTTCTAAAATCACCGAAGTGAGCTGATACAACGCGCCGATGATGATGCTCATCACAAATCCGACGAAAAAAACGTGCAAAAATCCCGCCGTCTCAAGCCCCGCGATCGTTTCAAAATCAGCCGCAAAAAAAGCTGGGATACTCGCTATCAAAAAGAAAATACCTGCGATAAAATAACCGCCCACTAGCTTAAAAGGCGGCGCAAAGGTGTTTAAAAGCATAGCCTATCTCAGTGGCAAAGGCTTGTATCTATGTTTTTGACGTCCGCGCCCTGCTTTAGGCTAAAGGTCATCTTGACCGCCCCACCCTCTAAATCCTCGCGCTCGATGTCAAACTGCTCCTCTATTTTAGGGATCAGTCCGGCTGGAAATTTATGATTTACCATCACGATTTTGGTGTTTTGGTTTGCAAATTTGATCGCTACTAGCGCATTTACCATAGGCTCAGGCGGTACACACGGACGGCTGTCAAATCCGACGAAATCCACTCCGCCTTCGCTATATCTATAAAACGGCACCGTCGCGCCCTCGGCGTTAAACTGCTCGGCGCCTTTGAAAAAATCGCTCATTTTTTATCCTTGTTTTAAATTTGGATAATTATACTCTTATTTTGCGCGCGGGCGTCTTGACCTTGCTTAAGGGGTTAAATTTTAAATTCGGCGGTCGAGAGTCAAATTTGAGCGGCGAAACCCGAGCGTTGATGATGTGAAATTTTAGATGAGATAAAATTTGGTGGCGTAAATTTGACCACCAATTAAAACATAAAGCACCGCCTAGCAGTACTGCTTGTAGCCTTTTTTACAGAGCTGTTTTTTGCCCTCTTGTTTTAGGATTTCGTTTTTGCTCTCGCCGTTATAGGTAGCGTTTTGATCGCTGCCGCCGACCTTTTCGCCGTTTACGTAGATATTAGCCGCATAAAGCCCCGCCAAAAATACCAAGAAAATCAAAATTTGCTTCATAGACTGCTTTCAATTAAATTTAATCTCCAAAGCGCAAGCAAATCGCAGTCCAAATTTAAAAGCAGGCACGTCAAATTTAAGCAAAGCGGAGCAAGCGCGCCGCTAATCAATAAGCTTAGAACGGCAAAACGGCGCAGTCAAATTTACGCCGCCTCGCCGCAAAAAAGATCAAATTTTAGTGTAAAAAGTGGCGCACGCCGGTAAAATACATCGCCATGCCGTGCTCGTTTGCCGCCTGCACGACCTCGTCGTCGCGGATGCTGCCGCCAGGCTGTATCACGGCCTTCACGCCCGCCTCGCTTGCGATATCGATACTATCGCGGAACGGGAAAAACGCCTCGCTAGCAAGCGCGCAACCGCGTAAATCAAGCCCCATATCGCGCGCCTTGGCCACTGCCGCACGCGCGGCGTCCACGCGGCTAGTCATACCCATACCGATGGCGACCACGGCGCTGTTTTTCACGTAGACGACGCAGTTGCTTTTCGTGAGTGCCGCAACCTTCCATGCGATTTCTAAGTCTTTTAGCTCAGACTGGCTAGCTGCGCGCGCGGTTTGTAGTTTCATATTTTCTAGCTCGCTAGCTTTTACCTCGTCGCTTTGCTGATAGACAAAGCCGCCGTCAACGTGTTTGAAGTCGTATTTGTCGTTTGCGCGCTGTAAAAATTTATTGCCCTGGGTGAAAATTTTGATACGCTTTTTGGCTTCAAATACAGCAAGCGCGTCCTCGTCCACGTTTGCGGCGATGATGACCTCGACGTAGATTTCGTTGATTTTCTCGGCCAAGGCGCGGTCTAGCGTGCCGTTTATCGCCACCACGCCGCCGTATGCGCTGACGGGATCGCATTTTAGCGCCTCGACGTAGCTCTCGAGTAGATTTGATTTTATGGCAAAGCCGCAAGCGTTAGCGTGCTTTACGATAGCGACCGCAGGTGCAGCGTCAAAGCTGCTTGCAAGCGCTAAAGCGGCGTTTATATCGGTGATGTTGTTAAAGCTCGCTTCACCTTTTAGCGCGATAAAGTTGTTGCTGAAAAAATAATCAAACTCGTATAGCGCGCCCTTTTGGTGCGGGTTTTCGCCGTAGCGCGCGTCAAAAACCTTGCTGCCGGCGATAAATTTCATCTCACCAAAACCGTCATTAAAGCGCTCGTTCATATAATTTGCGATCATCGAGTCGTAGGCCGCGGTGTGCTCGTAGGCTTTTATCATCAAATTTCGCCTAAAAGTAGCCTTCTCGCTCTCGTCCGCACCCCCTATGACTCGTAAAACCTCGTCATAATCAAGCGGACTCGTGACGATATAAACGCTAGCGAAGTTTTTAGCCGCCGATCGCACCATCGCAGGGCCGCCGATGTCGATGTTTTCGATGATCTCGTCAAAATCATCTGTGCGGATAGTGGTTTGTTTAAACGGATATAAATTTACGCAGACCAGATCGATGCCGCCGATGCCGTGCTGTGCGGCTTGACTCACGTGGTTTGCGTCGTTTCGCTTGTGCAAGATGCCGCCGTGAATTTTTGGGTGCAGGGTTTTTACGCGCCCCTCAAACATCTCGGGCGAGCCTGTGTATTCGCTCACTTCGACCGCTTTTACGCCCTGCTCTTTTAGCAGTTTGTGCGTGCCGCCCGTGCTTAATATCTCAAAACCGAGTCGCTCGAGTCCTTTTGCAAACTCTACAACCCCCTCTTTATCGCTGACGCTGATTAATGCTCTCATTTATATTCCTTTCTTTTTTGGGCTTTTCTTTTTCTACTTATGCTTCGTTAGCTTTTAAATTTTAAGCTCGATGAACGATATGTTCTATCTACGCTTAAAATTTAAAACTCGCCTCGCATAAGCGAAAAATAATGTGCCCGGTTATTCCCGATTTGTTTTTTTTGGGTGCTTTTTTGATACTTTGCAAAACCCATCTCGTCCGCTCGCGGCTACGAGCGTAGCGAGGTAGAAAATACCACGCCGAAACTTGGCTGAATTTTACAGAAAATTGACTAAATTTTAAAAATCTAAAGGCGAAGTATTTTTGATTTAGACGCGGCGGTTTTCAATTTTATGGCGGGAGTTACCGAGTGGGTAATGACCGAGTAAAATTTAGAACCAACAAAGTATAAATCAAAAAGACAAGCCGCTAAGCCGCACGTTGTTTTATGGTTTCATACGCCTCATTTATCTCTTGCAACTTACGAGTACTCTTTTCTATCATCTCCTCGCTCTCGCCGCGCCCCATAAGGATATCTGGATGATACTTTTTCACGAGTTCGCGGTAGCGCTTTTTTACCTCGTCAAACGGCGCGCCCTCTTTTAGCCCAAGCACGTCGTAAGGGCTTTTAGCGCGTTTTACGTACGGATCGCTCTGGCCTCCCCCATCTTGCCGCCTTTGCCCGTAAAAATCGTCAAATCTCTTTAAAATCGACCAAAAATCGATCTCGTTAAGTCCAAATCCCAAAGCGATCTGCTCGATGACGTTATGCTTGCTTTTACTAAATTCGCCGTCTATATAGGCC
>NZ_CALHXD010000219.1 GCF_938040115.1 uncultured Campylobacter sp.
CGCGTCCCATTTTTTCTAGGATTAGGACTTTATTGCCTTTTTCGGCTGCGGTGATACCAGCTGCTAGTCCTGCAAAACCGGAACCAACGATAACTACGTCCCACTCCTCGTCAAATTTGACGTCTTTAGCGTTAACGGCCGCTTGCGCATTTACTCCGCCTAGAGCTAAAGCTCCGGCACCTACCATACTTAACTTAACAAAATCTCTTCTTGAAACGTTTGAGTTTTTCATAGCTTCTCCTTAAATTTACTTAGCTATTACCTGTAAATCTTTAATTTACGACTCTACTCTAAATACCTTTATTACTCTTGGCGTCTTTTGGGCGTCCTCCTTAGATTAAATTTATTTTAGCTAGTGTTATTATAGGACTTAACTTTAAAGAATAAGCTTAAATGAAGGTGTAATTTGGAATTTATTTGTAATATTTAAAGATTTATTTAGCCTAAAAACGTGATTATATCGGTGTGGGGATGGAATGAAAATAAAATCAAATTTGGTGTGGTTGGGTTTGGGCGGATTAAGGGCTATAAAATAAAAAACTACTAAAAATAATACGAAGATAAAGTCAGATAAAAAATCAGGCGGCATAAGCCGCCTGAAAGGAGATTAAGCCTGATCGAGACTATCGATAGTGATAGTACCTTTTTCAGGATCAACGGTGTATTTTAGGTTTTCTAGGTTTACACCGGCAAGTCTTACGATAGTGTCTTCAGTACCTATCGAATTGGTAGTGCCTGCAGCTACAGCTTTTTTATCATAAACTAGGTATGTATCGCCCTTCCAAGAGAACGCATATAGTCTATCGTTGTGAGCGTCGTAGTATCCATTATCGCCGCCACCCCAGTTGATGTGTCTTACATAGCCGCTTACAGTTTGACCATACGTAGTAGCGCCGTTTGCATCGCTATAGTAAGTTGCGCTAAATCTAAGACCATCGTCTCTAACTTGAGTAGTATCATTCCATAGTCTATTGTGAGCTATGGCGTGATTTACAGCTTGGACTAGAGTATCTAGGCCGGCAACCGTACTCAAATCGGTAAGTTTAGAGTTTACGGTTAGTTTTACGATATTGTGCGCATCGTATAGAGACTTATCGCTACTGCTGATATTGCTTATATACTTATCGCTTGTATTAGACGTCTCTATGACGACGGCTTTTCTTAGGTTTGTAGCAGTAGGCGCCGTTGCGGCAGGTCCTATTTGTCCAGCTATGCCTGAGTTTTGTATTATCGCGCCACTGCCGTGAGGATTTGCGATAGGAGTACCGGCCTTAATACCGACTGCGCCTGCAGCACCGTGGACATCGTTGTATTCGTTAGAATATAGCACGCCGTTCACGATAGTGTGCTGGTTTTGTGCTGTGCCAGTCTCATAGAATTTACCGTCAGTGTTTAAACGCCAGTTGCCAGTGCCTTGCGTAGGAGCTGCCGAATGAACATTTGATGGAGCATAATACTCTATAGTACTACCGTCAACTTTTGTTGCGATCCAAGTTACCCATGTAACGCCCGGAGTAGGGTGAGGAGTTGTAGGGGTTGTTCCTTGTGTCCATCCAGAAGTAGATACCGTTACGCCAGTGCTCTTAGTAGTAGACAAGTCAGCCGTAATAGGAGCGGAACCAGTCTCTACAAACGGTTTTGTAGCGCCGTTTAGGAATGTTTCAGTAGCATACTGACCGTCCGCATTTTTTCCGCCCACGGAGATATTTTGGCTACCGCTCGCTACGATAGTTTTGTCATTTGTAGCGGCACCTGTCTGCCATGCGAGGTCGCCGTATTTTGCAGTATATTCATATCTGTCACCGCCGGCGTGACCGTCTGTACCGGATTGAGCTACTACGCCTTTTTCTACGCCAGGGAGTATAGTAGGTTTAGTGTTTGTGGAGTAATCATAACCGGTTACTTTACTGCTTGGAGGGGTTGTAGACGTATCGCGTTGTCCGTTTACGGTACTACCGGTGATATCTACAGGTTTATTGTACGCAGGAGTTGGACGTCTTTAGCTAGTTTGTTATTAGCAACCTCGGTATGGAAATATCTACCGTTTGTAGCAGGGTTATTGTCACCTGTAGTTCCAGGGTGGTTATAGTCATAGAATTTTACCTTGATATCCGTGGCGTTTCTAGTATGGAACTGCGAATTTGTATAAACAGCATCTTTGTTGTCGCCGGTAGGGTCTTTAGGATCATAGCCGTGCGCAAACCAGTCGGCAAGTTTGATTCTATCGCCAGCCTCGATATTTTTGATGGTTACGATTTTACTTACGCTAGCATCGGTTTTAGCTCTACTTACGTCAAACAGATCGCGTCCTTTACCGCCGTCGATGATGATCTCGGTATTTGTGGCCAAAGTACCTACGTGGATGATGTCGTCTCCGTCGCCTAGATCTACGTTTAGCTTACCAGTGCCGTTATTTGCAGCCATATCGTTAGCTAGCAATACCACGTCGTTACCTTGAGTTCCCTTGATCTCTTTAAGTTTCTCGTGAGCATTTGCACCTAGGTCACTCTTTTCTCTTACTAGTTCAGTAGACGGTCTTGTTAAGTTTGTAGTTGTTCCGTCGACATTTTTATGACTCCACTTGGTACCGTTGAAAGTAGGCGCATCGTTACCGGTAACGCCGGTTCTAGGACCAAAATCAGGTAACGTTGAAGTAGCCTTAAAGTCATTCGCATGCGCAGTACCATAGTTATCAGAAAGAGGATTTTTTAGGTTTGAGTTACCTGCATTGCCGAAACCTTGATTTGCCTCTCTATTGTGCCAGCTGCTATAACCTGAATTAGTAGATCCGCTATGGCTCGTCGTATCTGTGCTATAAGGAACGGTAGATAGGTTTACCCATGAAGTAGATCCTGCTTTTACTTCGCTTAGATCTATCGTTTCTAGTTTTGAAGTAGTCGCGGTGTTAAATTTAGGATTTACTATAAGATTTATGTTTTCGCCCTTAGCGACAAATTTTTTAAGGTCGTTAGGAGAAGCCGTACCGTCATCAAATTTGACGTATACGTCAGTTTTTTCGCCGGTCTGGACGCCGCTTACGTTAAGGTTTACGACATCTTGCTTATCTCCAGGATTTGTTCCGGTTCTAGCTCCGCCGAAATTTACTTTAATTGCATTTGGAGTCGAGCCTTGACCGGTATTCCATCTATCGCTAGCTAGTCCGGTGTCTATTTCAGGGCTATAATACGTAGGCCTAGTAAATACAGCTCCTTTGAAATTAACATTTTGTCCAAACAGCTCGCCTATGTTATATGAGCCTGCCATTTGAGACATATCTATCGTGTTGTTTATGGTTTTGTCGTTACCGATTTTACCCACCGAATTAGTATACGAAGATGAGCTAGTGTATTGTCCGCCGCCGCTTGCAATGCTAACATTGCCTCTTGCATTGCCAGGATTGATCTCTATATCTCTTGCAGCTATATTACCTATCAAAAGATTTGTAATGTTGTTACCGTTTACGCTAAACGTACCCTCGGTAACGATAGAGTTATCAGCTGTTGCGTACTGGAAGTTCCAAGTCGTAGGAGTGGAATCAAAATAGCCCTTCATTGTAGAACCGGTAGTCGGGTTGTTTGCAGCAGTGGTTATGTTGTTTATGGCGTTTACCATCTCAACGTTACCGCCAATGTCATTCAAGTTTACAGAAATAGAACCTTTTGTAAATACACCTTTGCTCGCCTTAAATGAATTTAGGTGCTCGGCAGTGATAGCTATAGACTGAGTAGCGTCAGCTGTGCCTGCACCCGCGCCACTACCTTTACCGATCACGTTATCTACAAAATAAACATTACCGGTCTTGATATTATTTGAAGCAAGACCTCTAGCGTTGATCTGCTCGATATCGTTAAACTCTCTAGTGCCGTAAGCGTCAAAGTTGTCATCGGTATTAATGTTGAAAGCCTTTAGCTTCTCAAAGAAAGTAGCATCCAGGTTACTTAGAATGCTTGACTTTGAATTTACGGTCAACTTCTCAAGAGTTTTCGGTGGCAACGGAATAGTAGAAGATAGGTCGTGAACCGCTATGTTTGTAAGGCTCATGCCCGTAATATTAGCTACGCTATTGCCATATGTGCCGATAGAGTTGAAATTTACGGTTATATCTTTAGCTTTTGGAGCTATGATACCTATACCTTCGTTTGCATGCATTTTATTTGAGTCTACCCAAGCAGCGGTAGCGCCGGCTCCGCCGATCTTTTGAGCATATACGTTTTTATCTACGTTTACGGTTACTCTTTCGCTCTCGTCAGCAGCTACATAAGCGGTAACTTGGCTGCGTAGTCCAGGAGTAACAGCATTTATTATAGCATTGCCGTTAACGTCTTGAGGATCGATTGTGTTTGTTATATTGATCTCTTGTAAATAACCGTTTTTAAACTCGACTCTACCGTAAGGGCCGGAAGCTACATCGGTATTTTCCGGATCAGGCTTGTCTACCGTAACGCTTTTTATAGTAGAGTTCGTAACCACAAGATTGCTCTTTGTTTTTGTGGTGTTAAGAGCCGTTACGTCTGAGCCAGCAAAATCTATACTTGCAGTATCATTTGCCGTACCGGTGTCTACTTTTTGTATATTTACCTTTTCTATGTTGTTTACGGTAAATTTGTTCTCTTTTGCTTTTAATCTTTCGATATTTAGCGTATCTTTACCAGCACCGCCGTCTATATCGAAATTTGTTTTATTTGTTGCGTCTACATCTTTAAAGTCAAGCTTTATAGTGTCATTACCGCTACCGCCTTTTATAACATTTGTAGCACCGATAGGGGTGTGTTGACTAGGGTTAAACTCATACTCTAAATTGTGAGTAAATGCAGAAGCATCGACCTTTTCTAAGCGATCGCTTTCCACCATAAGCTTAACATCGGTAGTACCTTTGACGGATATTGTTTTATAGTGGTTTGTGTTATCACCTGATTTTATAAATACGGTGCTTTTCTCGCCTTTTGTGGTTATGTTTAAATTTTCGATATTTGGGATATCTATACCTGTACCTGCAACGCCAACCACGTTATCTATAGCTTTTTTATGCAAATTTACATTATCTAATGTTAAATTTTGCGTATCATTTGTGCCAGCGATAGTTCCGGTGTTATAATTTAATTTAAACGACTCCGTACTGCTTTTTAGATTTTCAATGGTTAAATCGACTAAATTGTGAGGATTTATGAAATTTATACCATTTTCACTATCTAAGCTTACCTTCTTAAGACCCTCAATATCTCGTGCATTAAAGGTTTTTTTAGTTGTAGCAGTGCTTGTCAAATTTAAGTTATCGATATTTTTGATAAAACCGGTAGTCATACCATTAAAATTATCTTTTACGGTAACATTTAAAGTATTTTCACCCGTTCCGCCATCGATTTTATCGGTAGGTTTGAGAGTGTTTGTAGCAACAAACGAATCTGCAACCGCGTTAAAAATATCTTGTCCAACTCCACCGGTAAGATCATTTGGTTCAGTGGTAAGAGTATGAACCGTAGAAGCAGCAAGAGCGTCTATTTTTGCTTTTTGCTCTTCAAAATTCGTATCGGTCGTAGTTTTTATAATTTCCTGAAACGGTTTATAATCATAACTTCCAGAAACACTTGTTTCTATGTTAGCGATTTTTTCAGCCATATAAGCTGAAATAGCCGTCTTGTTTTCGAAAATTTTAGCCGCAACCGGATCTGCCGCTTTTGCTTCTGCAGACTGAGCTACTTCAAATAGTTTTACAAGAGTTTCGCCTCTTGAATGACCTAGCTGAAGGTGCTTAACCCATGCGTTAATACCATCAGGATCTTTTGTGTAATCTTTACCAAGAATGTTTTTATAGATAAGCTCTATATAGTCTTTGTCTTGGTCTATTCTGCCGCCATAGTACTCTATAGCTGCCGGGGATTCTAGCATTAATTGGGCTATCTCGGCCTGTGTTTTGTTGTGGCCGAAATTAATCCATGCCTTGAATCCAGCGCCTTCGGGGGCTCTGTTAAATAACGCCACATAAAGCTGCGCAACCTCTGCTTGTGTTACTGCCATTAAGGACTCCTTTAAAGTTACTTGATGTTTAGTGTTCTATTTTACAGAATACTATCGCCAATTATACCATAATTTTCTAAAAAAGGAGGGAAATGATTTTTTATTTGATTAACTGATGATTGCTGAATAATTATAATTTATGGATTATATTCATAAGATATTTAGCTTATATTATATAATTTATCTGCATTTTCTTACTATTATATATTTGATTGCATTAAGAAATTTGTACCCGTATAGCTACGATAACATATCACAAATACTTGTTTCAGAAAATTTAGATAGCTTTTTATTTTTGCAAGCTAAAGAATAAATACGATAGGCATCAGAAAATAACTAAAAATCTATATTATGTTTAAGAAGCAACAAATACTCAACAAAAAAGTGAGATTGAATTCGTATATTCCAAAAGAATGTCCCCAGCGAGATTCGAACTCACGGCCTCAGAATTAGGAATTCTGCGCTCTATCCAGCTGAGCTATGAGGACAAAAATATGAAATTTGTAAAAAAATGCCATTTTAACCACAAAGGGCAAAATGGGAATTAAATTTAAAGGCGAGGATTTGCACCCCCGCCAAATTCGGCTTAGCCGTTTCTTTTCTTGATAATCTCTTCGCTGACGTTCTTTGGAACTTCCTCGTAGTGGTCAAATTCCATAGAATAAGTCGCGCGACCTTGCGTCATAGAGCGAAGGTCGGTAGAGTAACCAAACATCTGAGCTAGCGGGCAAAAAGCTGTAATAATCTTGCTTCCGTTGCGCTCGTCCATAGAGTTTACTTGACCGCGGCGTTTATTTAAGTCGCCGATAACGTCGCCCATATAGTCCTCAGGCGTCTCAACCTCTACCTTCATCATAGGCTCAAGGATAACTGCGCCTGCTTTTCTAGCACCTTCTTTGAAGCCCATAGATGCGGCAAGCTTAAACGCCATTTCAGATGAGTCGACTTCGTGGTAACTACCGTCAAATAGGGTAACTTTAACGTCCTCAACAGGATAGCCGGCAAGTACGCCATTTTGAAGCGCCTCTTTGCAGCCTTTTTCAACCGCAGGGATATATTCTTTAGGAACTACGCCGCCTTTGATGTCGTTAACGAACTCAAATCCGCTAGCCGCAGGTAGCGGCTCAAGGCGCAAGAATACGTGTCCGTACTGACCGCGACCACCTGATTGCTTAGCATATTTATACTCTTGCTCAACGGTTTTGCGGATAGTCTCGCGGTATGCAACTTGCGGTTGACCTACTTCGGCATCGACCTTAAATTCGCGCAGCATTC
The DNA here is from genome assembly GCF_938040115.1 of uncultured Campylobacter sp. GTDB lineage: Bacteria > Campylobacterota > Campylobacteria > Campylobacterales > Campylobacteraceae > Campylobacter_A. The sequence goes on from NZ_CALHXD010000219.1 coordinate 7,291, forward strand.
TGTCTACGATGATCTCAAGGTGAAGTTCGCCCATGCCGCTGATGATAGTTTGACCGCTCTCTTCATCGGTGCCTACTCTAAAGCTTGGATCTTCTTGAGCTAGTTTTTGAAGCGCGATGGCCATTTTTTCTTGGTCGGCTTTAGTTTTTGGCTCAACGGCAACGCTGATAACCGGCTCAGGAAAGTCCATTTTCTCAAGGATAACCTTATCTTTTTCGCTAGCTAGCGTATCGCCTGTTAGGGTATTTTTTAGACCCACAACCGCACCGATTTCGCCCGCGTGAAGAACCGAAATTTCCTCGCGTTTGTTTGAGTGCATTTTTAGCAAGCGGCCGATTCTTTCTTTATTATCCTGAACGGTATTGTAAGCATAGCTACCGCTCTCAAGGCTACCGCGATAAACGCGGATAAAGGTAAGCTGTCCGACGAATGGGTCGGTCATAATCTTAAACGCAAGAGCCGCAAATTCGCCGTTATCAGTGCTTTCTACCGTTACTTCGCTACCGTCTTCATAAACGCCTTTGATCGCCTCGATCTCATCCGGTGCAGGCAAATACGCTACTACCGCATCAAGTAGCGGCTGGATGCCTTTATTTTTAAATGCCGTTCCGCAAAGCATCGGAGTTATCGTCATTCTTAAGCAGCCTACTTTGATCCCTTTTTTGATCTCCTCTTCACTTAGCTCCTCGCCTGAGAAAAATTTCTCCATCAAGCTATCGTCGGTTTCAGAAACCGCTTCGATCAACTTAGTGCGGTACTCTTCTGCTTTTTCTTTTACTTCCGCCGGAATCTCTATCTCTTTATAATCAGTCGGCTTTTTGTCGTCTTCCCAAACGTAAGCTTTCATCTTAACAAGATCGACCACGCCTCTAAAGTTATCCTCTGCACCGATAGGAATTTGAATAGGCACCGGATTTGCTTTTAGGCGGTTTCTGATTTGAGACTCGACGTTAAAGAAATTTGCGCCGATTCTATCCATTTTATTTACAAAAACTATTCTTGGGACGTGATATTTATTTGCTTGTCTCCAAACGGTCTCAGACTGAGGCTGTACGCCGCCGACTGAGCAGAATACCGAAACAGCACCATCAAGAACGCGCATAGAACGCTCAACTTCGATAGTAAAGTCGACGTGGCCCGGAGTATCGATCAAATTTATCTGGTGATCTTTCCAAAAGCAAGTGGTAGCCGCAGACGTAATCGTAATGCCGCGCTCTTTTTCTTGCTCCATCCAGTCCATCGTAGCAGCACCGTCGTGAACCTCGCCGATCTTGTGACTCATGCCCGTAAAGAACAAAATTCTTTCGCTGGTCGTAGTTTTACCGGCATCAATGTGAGCAGCGATACCGATGTTTCTAACCATATGTAAAGGGGTTTTTCTATCTGCCATACCAGCCTCCTCTTACCAGCGGTAGTGAGCAAACGCTTTGTTAGCTTCTGCCATTTTGTAGGTGTCTTCCTTCTTCTTGAAAGACGCGCCTTTTGAATTTGCCGCATCAAGTAGCTCGTTAGCTAGCTTGTCGATCATGGTTCTTTCGCTTCTTTTTCTAGCAAAACCGATGATCCAGCGGATAGCAAGAGCTTGCTGGCGAGCTGGGCGAACTTCTACCGGTACTTGGTAGGTAGCGCCGCCGACGCGACGAGATTTAACCTCCATAAGAGGCTTAATGTTTTCGATAGCATCGTTAAACACGTCTATACCTTTTACGTCGCCGCTTTTTTTCTCGATAGCTTTGATAGCGCCGTACATGATCTCGGTAGCGACGCTTTTTTTGCCGTCGTACATAAGAGAGTTAATAAATTTAGTGATTACCTTATTGCCGTAAATTGGATCCGGCATTACTTCCCTGACGGGAGCTTTTCTTCTTCTCATTTGATTATTCCTTCAAATTTTATAAATTTTACTCAAACCTATGCCGCTAATGGCATGGTCTGCGAACCTAAATTTTTATTTCTTTTTACCTGCTGCGGCTGCCGCTTGACCAGGTTTTGGACGTTTAGCGCCGTATTTTGAGCGAGAAACAGTTCTTTTCGCAACGCCGGCTGTATCAAGAGCGCCGCGTACGATGTGGTATTTAACACCCGGTAAGTCTTTAACACGGCCGCCGCGCACTAGCACGATGCTGTGTTCTTGTAGGTTGTGGCCTTCACCGCCGATATAGCTGATCACTTCAAATCCGCTTGTAAGCCTAACTTTGGCAACTTTTCTCAAAGCCGAGTTTGGTTTTTTAGGAGTCGTAGTATAGACCCTAGTGCAAACTCCTCTTCTTTGAGGACACTCTTTTAGCGCTGGAGATTTTGACTTAAAAGTCACTTTCTTGCGCTCTTTTCTGACCAATTGATTAATGGTTGGCACAGTAATTCCTTTCGACTAAATTTATTAAAAAGACTTGATTTTATTTAAATTTGGCTTAATATAAGGTAAATTTCATCTTTAACACTGAATTTTATCGCGCCAATCTTTTCTAATCGCGTGTTTTCCGCTTCCGTTAAAGATGATGCAGAGCGACAAGGCGATGTAAAGATATAAAATTTCAGCTTTAAAGCCGCCGACATTTGTAAGCTCAAGTAAATTTCCAAGTCTGTGGTGGGCGCATATTATCGTTAGACTCGTGCCGATAACGAGCTGCTCCAATCCTTGAAAATATCCCTAAAATTATCATTATCGGCGCAACAACCTCGCCTATATAGGAGCCGTAAGCCACAATCTCAGGCAAGCCGGCTTTTTGTTAAAATACTTTTTACGCCGCCTATGCCGTGTAAAATTTTCGCAAAGCCGTGCATAAAAAGCCAGGCACCAAGCCCTAGTCTCGCAAACAAAATTCCCAAATCGAAATTTTTCTTTTTTACTCCAAATTTTCAAATTTAAAGGATTGATTTTATCCGGCTAGCTTTAAAACGAGGCAAATTTAAGCCCCGCCGAATTTGGCGAGGCTTGTGGGGTTAAATTTAGTTTTGTTTTAGCTTGATCTTTTGATCTTGATAAAGACCCGTTCCGACAGGGATCATGCGTCCTAGAATGACGTTTTCTTTTAGATCCTCGAGGTGGTCGATCTTAGCTGCGATCGAAGCCTCAGTTAGAACCTTAGTCGTCTCTTGGAACGATGCGGCCGAGATCACGCTATCGCTTCCGATAGCAGCGCGCGTAACGCCTAGCAAAATAGGCTCGGCGATCGCAGGATTGCCGCCCATTCGCATTATGCGCTCGTTTTCTTCCTTAAATCTAGTTCGAGAGATCATATCGCCGGTGATAAAATTCGTATCGCCGCTATCGACGATCTTAACCTGACGAAGCATCTGGGAAACGATGATCTCAATGTGCTTATCGGCGATCGCAACGCCTTGAGAGCGGTAAACTTGCTGAATTTCGCTGATCAAATAATAATGTAGCGCCTTCTCGCCCAAAATTCTCAAGACGTCGTGGCTTGAAATTAGTCCGTCGGTTAGCTTCTCGCCGGCGTGGATAAATTCGCCGTCGCGAACCTGAATTTGACGAGTTTTGTCTATCAAGTACTCGGCAGTCGCACCGTCGTCGGCCTCGATCACGATACGCTCTTTGGAGCGAAGCGGTTTTTCAAATCTTACGGTGCCGTCGATTTCAGCGATGATAGCCGTATTTTTTGGACGTCTAGCCTCAAATAGCTCGGAAACGCGTGGCAAACCGCCCGTGATGTCTTTCGACTTCGCGACGGCTTTAGGTGTCTTAGCTAGGATATCGGCTTGCTTCACTACTTCGTCGTTGGCTACAAATATCGCGGTTTTTGGCTCTAGCTGATAGCGGATCACCTTGCCATCATCGGTGCTGATCACGATCGTAGGCTTGATGCCCGAAGGCAGATACTCGTTGATAACTAGACGGCTCTGACCGGTCGCCTCGTCGTACTGCTCTGCGGCGCTATAACCAGGCTCGATATCCTCGTATGTCACTCTACCTGCAGCCTCGGCGATGATCGGCGTAGAGTACGGATCCCACTCGGCTACGACGGTTTTTTCTTGGCTTTCAGGCTCGGAGATGACCGCCTTGCTATCCACGATGTCGCTATCGTTTGCTTTTATGATAGAGTTTCGCGGGATATAGTAGCGAACCGCCTCTCTATCGTCCTCGTCGGCAACCACGACAAATAAGCCTTTTTCCGTTACGACGTGACCTTTTTTGATATTTCTTAAGCGCTCTAAATAATCGCCCTTTAAGATGTAAAATTTAAGTACGCCGTTTGCGCCCGCAAGGATTTTCTTAGCGATCGGCTCGCCGTCTTCTACCTTTATTTCGCTCGCAAACGGGATACGTTTCGGTACGTTCCATCCTTCTTTGATGACCTCGGCGATACTTTCGTTTTCTTTAACAGAATCGCCGTCGGCATAAGAGATGTAAATTTTACCCTCGACCTTACCGCTAACGCCGGCTAGCTCGTTAGGTTTCGCTAGGTCGCCTCTTCTTAGAGTGTATTTTACCTCTTCTTTTTTACCTTTTACGATGATGTTTACGTCCTCGTGAGCGATCTCGATCTCGATCTTTCCGTCAAACGGAGCTTTGATCTTAGGCTCGACGAGCAAGACGGCCGAGTTTCTGCGATTTGCCACGATTCTCTTACCGCCGTTTTCGTAAACGTTTAGATTGTAGTATCTTATAAAGCCCTCTTTTTGCGCGACGACTTGGTAGTCTTGCTGCTCTGTAGATGCCGTACCGCCGATGTGGAAGGTTCTTAGCGTTAGCTGAGTACCGGGTTCGCCGATAGATTGAGCCGAGATGATGCCGACGGCTTCGCCCGGTTTTACCAGCTTTCCTTCGCCCAAGTTCACGCCATAGCATTTCGCGCAGACGCCTTTTGCCGCTTTGCAAGTTATCGGCGTTCTGATGCTGACAGATTTTATACCAGCTTCGGTTATCGCTTTGGCTTTTTCCTCATCTATAAGAGTACCTTCATGAAATAAAATATCGTTTGCTATCGGATCGATCACGTCGTCGGCTAGTACGCGGCCTAAAATTCTCTCTTCTAAACTCTCGATAAGCTCGCCGTTGTCGGTGATCTCGGTGATCTCGACGCCCTCATGGGTGCCGCAGTCGTGCATAGTGACTTTCACGTTTTGCGCGACGTCGATTAGCTTTCTGGTTAGGTATCCGGCATTCGCCGTTTTTAGCGCGGTGTCCGCAAGACCTTTTCTAGCACCGTGGGTTGAGTTAAAGTACTCAAGAACGTTTAGACCTTCGCGGAAGTTTGATATAATCGGAGTCTCGATGATCGAGCCGTCAGGCTTCGCCATAAGACCGCGCATACCGGCTAGCTGGCGAATTTGCGCCGCAGAGCCTCTCGCGCCGCTGTCTGCCATCATATAAATAGAGTTAAATCCGCCTTTGTCTCCCTGGATGAGCTTCATCATCTCGCCTGCGACGACGTTGTT
>NZ_CALHXD010000220.1 GCF_938040115.1 uncultured Campylobacter sp.
TCGGACTACGGCAAGGGCGTGCTGACGCCTGCGCTGTGCCAAAAGCTGATAAAAGCCTGCGCGGATGCGGGCAAACCCGTACTAATCGATCCAAAGGGCGCGGACTACTCGAAATATAAGGGCGCTACGCTACTAACACCCAATAAAAAAGAAGCGGGCGAGGCCGTGGGCTTTAAGATAGAAAACGACGAGCAGCTTTTTACGGCGCTAAATTTACTAAAAAATGAGCTAAATTTGACCCATTCGCTGATCACGATTTCAGAGGAAGGCATCGCGCTTTTGGAGGACGCTCAGGCGGTTAAATTTCCAGCTCTGGCAAAAGAGGTCTTTGACGTAACTGGTGCGGGAGATACGGTGCTAGCGACGCTTGGCGTGATGCTGGGTGCGGGCGAAGGTATCAAAAAGGCGATCGAGACGGCAAATTTAGCCGCTGCGGTCGTCGTGGCTAAGGTCGGCTCGGCGACGGCAAGCTTTGAGGAGATAAACGAACTCGTGCGCCGTAAAAACGCGGCAGGCTTTGAGGAGAAAATAAAAAGCGCGGACGATCTGGCCGCGACGCTGGCAAACCGCGGCGAAAAGCGGCTGGTTTTTACAAACGGCTGCTTTGATATCCTGCACGCGGGGCACGTGAGCTATCTCGCTAAAGCGCGGGAATTTGGCGATATACTAGTCGTCGGGCTAAACTCTGACGCATCGGTGCGCGCGCTAAAAGGTGACACTCGCCCCGTAAATTCGCAGACCGACCGCGCTACCGTGCTGGCGGCGCTTGGGGCGGTTGATTACGTGACGATATTTGACGAGCTAACTCCTCTAAATTTGATCGAAAAACTGCGTCCGGACGTGCTCGTAAAGGGCGCGGACTACGAAGGTAAAGAAGTCGTCGGCAGCAGCGTCGTAAAAGACGTGCGGCTAGTGGAGTTCGTAGCGGGCAAAAGCACGAGCGCGACGATAAAAAGGATAAAAAATGAAGACTGAAGATATGATAAAAAGCGAGCTAGAGGGTCATCTAGCCACTATAAAAGCCACATTTGCACTGGAAGCGGATATCAAAAAAGCCTGCGAAACGGCGGTAGCGACGCTAAAGACTGGCGGTAAAATTTTGCTTTGCGGAAACGGCGGAAGCGCAGCAGACGCGCAGCACATCGCAGCCGAGCTAACGGGTCGCTACAAAACCGAGCGCGGCGCGCTAGCCGGCATCGCGTTAACGACCGATACCTCCGCGCTCACGGCGATCGGCAACGACTACGGATATGAGCTTGTTTTCTCGCGTCAGCTAGAGGCTCTGGGCCGCAAGGGCGATCTGCTCATCGCTATCTCTACTAGCGGAAACAGCGGTAACGTCGTAAAAGCGCTCGAGCTAGCGCGAAAAATCGGTATCAAAACGATCGGACTAAGCGGCCGCACGGGAGGCGCGATGAACGAGCTTTGCGAGCTAAATTTGGTCGTGCCGTCAAACGACACGCCGCGCATCCAAGAGATGCACATAATGATAGGGCATATCATCTGCCAAGCTATCGACGATGCGTTTTAGGCTAAATTTAAAAGCATTTGCGGCGGCGGAGTCAAATTTGGCCCGCCCAGCCGCTTTTTAACTCCGCCTAGCGCGCAAGCAAATTTAATCACCCATGAAAACCAAAACTCCAGCCTACGCCGTCATCGATCTAAAGTCCTTCTACGCCTCGGTCGAGTGCGTGGAGCGAGGGCTTGATCCCTTTGAGGCAAATTTAGTCGTCGCAGACGCTAGTAGAGGCGAGGGTAGCGTGTGCCTGGCCGTTAGTCCCGCTCTAAAGGCCCTTGGCGTAAAAAACAGATGCAGGCTGTTTGAAATACCTAAAAATATAAAATATATAATCGCGCCGCCCAGGATGCAGTTTTACATCGATTATGCGGCTAAAATTTACGGCATCTACCTAAAATACGTCGCCAAAGAGGACATCTACGTCTACTCCATCGACGAGGCCTTTATCGATCTTACCTCGTATTTAGAATTTTACAAACTAGGAGCTAGAGCCATGGCAAAGATGATAATGGACGACATCCTAAAGACTACGGGCGTAACGCCGACCTGCGGCATGGGGACGAATCTATACCTAGCCAAAATCGCCCTTGATATCCTAGCTAAGCACAGCGAGGATAATATCGCCTTTTTAGACGAAGTGCTCTATAAAGAAAAGCTCTGGACGCATCAGCCGCTAAATGATTTTTGGCGCATAGGCAAGCAAACTAGAGCCAAGCTCGAGCGATACGGGATATTTTGCATGAAAGATATGGCAAACGCGCCTTTTAGCCTGCTAGAAAGAGTGTTTGGTATCGACGCACACATCGCGCTAGATCACGCAAACGGCATAGAGCCCACCACCATAGCGGGTATCAAAGCCTATAAACCCTCTACCAAATCATACTTTAGCTCGGAAATTTTACCTAGAGACTACGAGAGACTAGAGGCTCTAATCGTGCTAAAAGAGATGACCGATAGGCTGGCTCTAAAGATGATAAACGAGGAAGTGCGAGCTAGCGGGCTCACGATAAATATCAAATTCGCGGACAAAAACGAACCCGCGCAAAGAGCCACGGTAAGGTTTAAAACGCCTAGCAATATCGCTAGCGTGCTCATGAGCTCGGCCGAAGAGCTATATCTAAAAAAGATAAAAAACGCAGGCCTCATAAGGCAAATCGGCATATCGGCAAATGACGTCGTAAAGGAAAGCAAAACCGAGAGAAGCCTCTTTGAAGAAGAAAACGCAAAAGAAAAAACGGTGCTAAAAACCCTAAACAAGATAAAAGAAAAATACGGCAAAAACTCCATCCTAAGGGCTATCGACCTATTGCCCGAAGCCACCGGACGAGATAGAAACAAAAAGATAGGAGGGCACAAAAGCGGTGAATAAAGA
>NZ_CALHXD010000221.1 GCF_938040115.1 uncultured Campylobacter sp.
ATCTCTTCGCTTTGGCGGGTTACGTCCTGCGCCTTTTGGCTAATAGCGCTCATAGAGCTAGACATCTCTTCGACTGCGGCGGCGCTTTCTTGGATGGATTGGGCTTGCTTGTCTGCGCCGTCGGTTAGATTTTTCATAGACTGGGCTAGGATTTTAGCCTTTTCTTCTAGCATTTGAGCTTCTTTTAGGCTTTCTCTTAGCATATTACCCACCGCATCGCCGGCGTTTTGTATACCTACGATCATATCTTTTAGATCGCTTTCAAGATCCTCTTTTAGCTCGACTTTGGCGGTGTAGTCGTTTTTGTTATACGAATTTAGTGCTCGCGCGATGTCTTTTAAATTTGACGAGATGGAGCCAAAAAAGCGGTTTAGCAAGTCTTTTAGCTGCACTAGAGCCGGATTATTCGGGTCTGATTTTATACTAGCTCCCATGTGGCCTTTTATCATGAGATTTGCGATGCCGTTCATTTCGTCGATTAGGGCGCTATCTTTTTTGATACCGGCGATGACCTTATCGATATTTTCGTTTATCGCATAGCTCATGACGCCAAATTCGTCCCTAGCTGTTACGGCTAGCTTTTGCGGAGCCGGAGCTTCGTGGGCGATAAATTTAAACGTATCTTCTAGCTTTTCTTGGATGGTTTTTATCGGGCTTAACGACTTTTTAAGTAGTACGTAAACAAACAACGAAAGCGCGACGATAAACACCGCAGCTAGTACAAGCTGAGCTTTTAAGAGTGGCAAAGTGTTGCTAGAAAAGGTATCCGCTCCGATAGCTGCGACCGCCAACCAGCCTTGTTCATTTAATGGTATGAGTTTTGCCGTTACGCTTTCGCCTTTGTAGTTGACGCAAGGTATCAAGCCGTTTTCGTCAAACCTTTTTGCTGCGTATTCTTCCGCTAAATATTTACTTGCGGGGACGGTTTTTCCTACATTTGAGGGATCGCTATGCATTAGTATCAGGCCGTCTTTATTCATCAGATAAACATAGCCGTATTCGGTCTTGCCCATATCTAAAATTTTCTTGCTTAGAGCGTCGATCTTTAGATCTATCGCCGCTACGCCCGCAAATTTACCGCCCTCGTTTACCGGCACGGCAAAGGTCATAACCAGGCTTTGACTCATAGCATCGATATAAGGCTCGGTATAAATAGCTGCATTTGCGGATTTTGCCTGCATATACCAATCGCGACTACGAGGATCGTAGTTGTCGGCTTCTGGAGTGGATTTGGTGTTATCAGACTGAAAGTAGTGTCCGTCGCTCTCCCTGCCGTAGTAAACATAATCCACGATAGAATTTGCTTGATCTTTTTCTAGCGCCAATGCTTTTAGCAGTTCTTCTTCGCTATTCTGCACTTTTTGTACTTTTACGCCTAGTTTTTTTACTGTGTCGATATAGTCTTTAAAAAACGATTCCGTAACGGCATCGACGTCTTGTAAAATTTGAGCCTGATTTTGGCTGACGAGCTGGACGACTTTGTTTTGCGCCGTATAGTAGCTAACGGCGGAAATAGCGGCAAATGAGACGATCAGCGAGACGATGAGCATCACGGCTATCTTATTCGTGATTGACCTAAACATAAAACGCTTCCTTTACAAATTTAAATTTAAAATAAACGCTAATTATAGCTTACAATAGTAAAACGGTGCTTAATATTTAAATTTTATCTCTTGCGCTGCCGATAAATTTGTTTTTTGCAGTAAAATTTAGGTCAAATTTGCAAAAAGGTATTTTATGTTTAAGGCTTTTAGAATTTACGATTTTATCAAAGGTAACAAAAGCAGCGATTTTTACGGCGTATTCGTAGATAGGTTGTATCCTCGCGGCATAAAAAAGGAGATATTTAGCTCATTTTTGTGGCTAAAATCTATCACCCCTTCAAATGAGCTTAGGGCTTGGTTTCACGAGGATAAAGAGGGTAGATTTGGCGAGTTTAGGCTCAAATTTAAAAGCGAACTTGCAAATGAGGAAGCGGCGGCGGGACTAAAAAAGCTAAAATCGCTAGAAAAAACTCACGGCAAAATCGCGCTGCTAACGGCGACAAAGGATATAAATTTAAGCCACGTTACGGTGATTTTGGAAGCGCTTAAAGAGAGGGATTAAATTTTACTTTCGCAGCGCGACTTTCAAGATTTAAGTCAAAAGCGGCAATCTTGCGGCGATAAATTTAAAAAGATAGAGCGGCGTTCTGTAAGCCAAAACGCCGCATTAGCGTAATATTAGAAGCGTTGCCCGATAGTAAATTCAAACGTGCTGGTGTCGTCGCTATCCTGCTTGTTAAGCGGCTTAGCAAAGATAAGCTGAAGCGGTCCCATCGGCGTCACCCACTCGATGCCCACGCCGGCACTATATCTGCTGATACGTCCGTCGATATACTCGTATCCGGCCCTTCTTTGTACGTGCTTACCCTCTATGACGCCGTAATCAACAAACATCACGCCGCGCATT
>NZ_CALHXD010000222.1 GCF_938040115.1 uncultured Campylobacter sp.
CGACAAACAACACCCCCGCCGTCATAAACGTAAGGATAGTAAGAGGCGATAAAATCCACATAAAAGTGGCCCCAAAGGGCTTTGGTAGCGAGAACAAATCGGCTCTAAAGATGCTAGTGCCCGCAGACGGCCTAGAAGGCGTGAAAAAGGTATTTTTAGACACAGTTAAGCTAGCGGGACCAAACGCCTGTCCTCCGATGGTAATCGGCGTGGGCATAGGCGGCACGATGGATAAGGCCGCGCTAATGGCAAAATACGCAGCCGCTCGCGCCGCAGACAGCAAAAACCCCGATCCTAGATACGCCAAACTAGAAGAGGAACTACTAGAGCTCGCCTGTAAAACGGGCGTCGGACCGCAAGGACTAGGCGGCGACACGACCGCGGTAAAAGTAAACATCGAGTGGTATCCGACCCACATCGCGGGCCTGCCGGTCGCTATCAACATCAACTGTCACGCCGCTCGCCACGCCGAAGCTGAAATTTAAGGAGAAAAGATGTCAGAAGTAAAAAAGATAACCGCGCCGTTTGACAAAGAGGTCGTAAAAAGCCTAAAAGCCGGCGATAACGTATTAATAAGCGGCACCATCATCGCAGCTCGCGACGCCGCGCACAAGGCGCTAACCGAGACTTTGGCTCGCGGCGAGGCATTGCCCGTAAATTTAGCCGGCGAGACGATCTACTACCTAGGACCAAGCCCCGCAAAACCGGGCGACGTCATAGGCGCTGCGGGACCGACTACTAGCGGACGCATGGACAAATACACTCCGACGATGATAAACGAAGTAGGCATCAACGGCATGATCGGCAAGGGCTACCGCTCTGAGGCCGTCGTAGAGGCGATGAAAAAATCAGGCTGCGTCTATATGGTCGCTATCGGCGGCGCGGGCGCGCTGATTAGCCAAAGTATCAAAAAATACGAAGTGCTAGCCTATCCAGAGCTTGGCCCTGAGGCGATCGCGAGGCTCACGGTCGAGGATTTCCCGGCTATCGTAGCGATAGATAGCGAGGGCAATAACTTCTACGAAGCAGGACAGGCTCCGTATAAAAAAATATAAATTTCTAGGCGCGGGTTATCGCTAGCTCGCGCCCTGATCTAAGCACCGCTTTTAGTTTGCGCGCTATTTGCGAAAGCGGGCAAATTTGAAACCAAACGGCGCGTTAAACTCTTAAATTTTACGCTTAGTCTTTAAAAATTTTGTCGTAATTGCTCGGATACGCCGCTCTTAGAGATTTCTTAATCTTAGCCTTTAACGAACCACCGTCGCTAAGCTTTACGCCGCCAACTAGGCAATCTTTATCGCAAATTAGGCGCAAAGTTATATCCCGTTTTTCGCCAAATAGCTCAAATTTCACTTGCACTTCGTTCTCTGAGACCGCTTTTGCGCTAAAGTTTTTTAGCTCGTCAATCTCGTGCGAGCCTATAAAAGGATCGGCATCTAGATCGGACGATACGTGCTCTATGCCGCTTAGACGTCCCAGCGCAGAGCCGAACTGATCATAAATCAGCCCGTCAAGCTCGGGAGTCAGCCACTCCGAGGTGATAGGTTGCACTTCGCCGTTGCCGTAGTTTGTTTCGTAAAACTCGTTTACCGTTTTTTCCATTAGCGCGGCTTTCGTCGTTTGTGCGCTTAGGTTTGCGCCACCAAGACCGCAAAAAACTACAGCCAAAAGGCAAAATTTAGACACATTTTTCATGGCTTTCCTTTAAATTTAGGTGTTTGGTGATTTTAGCACTATTTGGGTTAAAATTCGGGAAGTTTAAGATATGAAAGTAACGGCGGTCTGCTTTGGCGCATTTGTTGGTTAAATTTAAGCAAAGCAGCGTTGATAAAATTTAGAGTTCAAATTTGACGTCAAGCTAAAATCGGGCTAAATTTAACACCAAATTTGCGTTAGCCGAGCCGTCAAATTTACTCGGACGGCTCGTTAAATTTAGCGGCGATCACTCCGTAGTGCTGTTTATGTAGCTGTTTTCGGAGATCTGCGTCCAGACTCTAGCCTTTTTCATAAAGGCTTTTTGCGAGTCTAGGATTTCCTTAAACGTCGCATCTTTGGCTGAGAGCTCGTCTAGGATCTCGTCCGTAGCCTTGCGCAGCGCGGCGATGATCTCTGGCGGAAACGAAGCGATTTTCACGTCTGGATGCTCGCTTTTGATTTTATCAAGGACCAGCGAGTTTTGATAGACCGCCGATTCGTAAACATCGGCCGCTACGGCCTTGGTCGCGGTTTCTACGATAGCTTGGAGGTCGGCCGGTAGCTTGTCCCAGAGCTTTTTGTTGATGTAAAATTCATTTTCGCTCGCAGGCTCCTGCCAGCCTGTGTAGTAAAATTTAGCCACCTTTTGAAAGCCGAAATTTATATCGATCGCAGGGCAGACCCACTCGACGGCGTCGATCGTGTTCATCTCCATCGCCATGTATAGCTCGCCGATCGGGATCGTGTTGATGTTTACGCCTAGCTTTGCCATTATCTCGCCGCCAAGCCCGGTCATGCGTAGTTTTAGTCCCTTTAGATCGTCCGTACTCTTGATCTCTTTTTTAAACCAGCCGCCCATTTGCATACCGAAATTTCCGCCGTGAAAGGTTACGATGCCGTACTCGTTAAAGACCTTTTGCGCGAGCTCCTTGCCTCCGCCGTACGCGTACCATGCGTCTTGCTCGGCCTTGTTCATACCAAAAGGCACGGTCGTAAAGAGCATGAGTTTAGCGTCCTTGCCTTTATAAAAGTAGCTTGCGGTGAAAGCCGCGTCGTACTGGGCACTTTTGACCATATCAAGTAGCGCAAACGCCGCCTTATGCTTGGACGGATAGTCGACGCGAACCTCGATACGGCCGTCGCTCATCTTTTCCACGAGCTCTTTAAATTTCTTCGGAGCGTCGCCTAGCACGGGTACGTTGCTCTCGTAGGTGGAGGCGAGCTTGATCTTATATTTTTCCGCAGCCTGCGCGCTAATCATCATCGCCGCGCATAGAGCTAGAGCTGAAAATAGTTTCATTTTTTCTCCTTTCGGTTTTAAATTTACCGATTATAGAGTTTTGTATTATATTTTTTGATTAATTTTAAAATTTAAGCTGTAAAATTTTACGATATATGAGTAAAAACGTAAATAAAATTATAAAATGTTACGAAAGTTAAATTTGCTGTTTGGGAATAAATTTGACGATCGTCGTCGTTAGGGCGGCGGCATTTGAGCGATACGACTCGGCGAATTTTGTTTGAGTGGGCGGCGGAAGTCGACACGTAGATACGGCTTTAAACTACTTTACGCGACGCATCAAAATCTAACGGGCCAAATTTACTCGTGTTTTTTTGGTTGCAAGATTAAACATTGGCGTAGCCTTAAGGCGCATTGCGGCGATTTTATAAGCCGTAAATGCTAAATTTAAGTAGCGCCGCTTGCGTTTGCAAAGATAAATCAGCAGGCAAATTCGCTGCGTGCTTTGGTAAATCGTCTGTACATTTTGAGCCGTATTTTCGCAGTCGCCGATTAAATTTAAGCGGCAAATTTGTCAAGACGACTTTTCGATAAATTTACAATGCAAATTTGTGAAATTTGAGCTCTAAAGCGTGTGCTTGAAACTCGAATTTAAGTCGCCGAGTACGAAAAACGGCGAGCGAGTAGGTAAATTTAGGAAGAGCTGGAAACGTCGTTAGCGTATGGCGTATTTGGCTAGAGTATTTTGCGCGTGGCTTGTCGCTAGCTCCGGTCTTATAGGCGTTTGCTGGCATTTTGGCAAAAATATACGACAAAAACGACTTGATTAATCCAAGCAAGCTTAGATTTCCGTTTTGATATCAGGCGTATTTTCGATCTCTTTGTCGCAAATCTCGCAAAAGCGCGTCAGCAACAAAAATAGCTTCTCGGCATTTTTTTCGCCGAGCCTAGCAAATACCCGCTCGCCCAGCTCATCGCTAGCGCGCACTATGGGGTCTGCTACGTCGTGCCCTTTTTGCGTGAGACTCATCGCGCGCTCCCTTTTATCCGCGCTTTGCTCGCCTATCTGCACTAGCCCTTTTTTGCGAAAATCCTTGCAGACGTTAAAGACCGTTTGCTTGGGTATGAGCCACTCTTGGCCGATCTTTTTTTGCGTCGAACGGCCGTCTTTTGCGAGTGTATAAAGCACTGCAAATTCGCTGTAGCTAAGCCCAGTTTTAGCAATCAGCATATCTATGCGTTTGTCGATATCGCCGATTTTTTTGCCCAGCTCGTCGAAGTTGTACATTGTTTCTCCCTTTTTTATATTGGGTGAATTTTAGTAAAATCCCAAAATATTTTCAAGGTTTTTGGATTGACTTTTAGTCCTAAATTTTGCTAATATAGTAAATTTTAAGACTAATATCAAAGGAAATTTATGAAACTCGGTAAATTTTTAAAGGCGTATTTTTTATCGTTCGCGCTGATTTTCGTCGCAGCTGCGCAGGAAAATAAATCGACACAGGAAGCAGTGTCGC
>NZ_CALHXD010000223.1 GCF_938040115.1 uncultured Campylobacter sp.
CGCGCCCAAGCGTGATTTTCGAGGATGAAAACCTGATCGCGGTTGATAAACCGGCATTTTTAACCTCGGAAAAAGTGAGCGAAGCTTATAAATTTCCGTTGCTTCACAGGCTCGATAAGGAAACTAGCGGCGTGCTTTTACTCGTGAAAAACGAGGAATTTCAAAAAAAAGCGATCGAGGAGTTTAAAAACTGCCGCGTAAAAAAAGAGTACGTCGCGGCAGTAAAAGGCATCGTGAGTGAGGAATTTAGCGTAAACGAACCAATAATCACGCTAAAAAACAAAGGCGGCGCGTTTTCTAAAATCTCGCCAAACGGCAAAGAGGCCTTTTCGCACGTAACTCCAGTGATGGTCGCTGGCAAAAAAAGTCTCGTAAAAGTCGAGATAAAAACCGGTAGAACGCACCAGATCAGAGTGCATCTAAATCACGCTGGATATGGGATCGTAGGGGACGAAAAATACGCTAAAAATAAATCCGCGAGAATGTATCTGCACGCCTATAAAATCGAGCTTTTAGGTTATAAATTTAGGTCAAATTTGAGCAGTGATTTTAACAGGCTCGGTTTTGAAATTTCAAGAAATTTTGAGATTTAAAGAGCGATAAAGCTTAAATTTAATAAAATACGCGCTTTAGCTATAAATGTAAATAAAAGGTAGAATGTGTTTGAACAAATCAGCGAGTCGTTTCGTTTAGCCGTTAGTAAAATTCGTTTCGTAGACGATGAAAAAGCGCTAAATAACGCGCTTGACGTGCTTAAAAAAGCACTGCTAAAAGCCGATGTTCATCACAAAGTTACCAAAGAATTGCTAGCTCTAATTGAGGCTGATCTAAAGCAAAGCGGAATAGGTCAAAAGCAGTTTTTAGACGCCATAAAGTCAAATTTGACGAAGGTTTTAACCGCGCCGGGCAACCAGGGCTTTGTCTTTGCGCCCGTAGCTCCTACGATCGTGCTAATGGCTGGCTTGCAAGGTAGCGGAAAAACCACTACGACGATAAAGCTAGCAAATTATCTAAAGCTTAGAAAGAAAAAAGTTTTGGTCGCGGCGTGCGATTTGCAGCGTTTAGCGGCAGTAGAGCAGCTTCGTCAGCTTTGCGAAGCAAACGAGATAGAGCTTTTTAGCATAGAAAACGAAACCGATCCGCTAAACGTAGCTAAACAAGCGCTAGCTAAAGCAAAAAGCGGGCTTTACGACGTACTTTTGGTCGATACCGCAGGACGTCTAGCGATAGACGAAGCTTTGATGAAGCAGATAAAAGACATCAAATCAGTGCTCGAGCCGCATGAAATTTTTTACGTAGCCGACGCTATGAGCGGACAAGACGGCGTAAAAACAGCAAGTACGTTTAACGACGCGCTAAAAATAAGCGGCGTGGTGCTAAGTAAATTTGACTCGGACAGCAAAGGCGGCGTAGCTATCGGTATAGCCAAGCAGCTAAATATACCGCTTAGATTCGTAGGTATCGGCGAAAAAGTCGGTGATATGGAGAGCTTTATCCCCGAGCGTATCGTGAGCCGCATAATGGGTGAAGGCGACTTAGCGACGTTGGTTGAGAAAACCAGCGCCGTGATAGACGAGAAAGAAGCAAAAAGAATAAATAAAAAGATCAAAAAAGGACAGTTTAACTTTAACGACTTTTTATCGCAAATGGAAAGCGTCAAAAAGCTTGGAAATATGAAAAGTTTAATCGGTATGATACCAGGGCTCTCAAGCGTGGCAAATCAGATAAAAGATATCGACCTTGATAACTCGAAGGAAATTTTACATATCAAGGCTATGATAAATTCGATGACACAAAAAGAACGCGAGAATCCGGACCTGCTAAACAACAGCCGAAAAAGACGTTTGGCTGCTGGATCTGGGCTATCTCAAGTAGAGGTAAATCGCTTTTTAAAGCAGTTTGAAAACGCATCGAAAATAGCAAAGAGGTTTTCTGGTAAAGAAGGCCTAAAGGGGCTTGGAAATTTACTAAACCAAGCTAAAAATACTCGCCCTAATTAAAGGGCTTAAATTTGGCTACGAGCGTGACTAAATTTAAGCCTATTTAAAAAACAGAAGGAGAAATATAATGGCAACAGTAGTAAGACTAACGAGAATGGGACGCAAGAAAAAACCTTTTTATCGTATAGTCGTAACAGATAGCAGAAAAAGAAGAGACGGCGGCTGGATAGAGTCGATCGGTTACTACAACCCGATGGTTGAGCCTGAGGTGGTAAAATTTGACGCTGAGCGCTTGGCTTATTGGAAGGGCGTTGGTGCGAAACTTAGCGATAGGGTTGCAAAAATAACTAGCAAATAATTAAAAATGGTAGAAAATTTTTTACTTGAATATGCTAAGCTCATCGCCGATTTTCCTGAAAAAGTGAAACTCGAGCGAGTCGAGCTTGGCGAAAATTTTGCCGAGCTGATAATTTACGCCGATAAAGTCGATACGGGCAAGCTTATCGGCAAAGACGGCAGGATGATAAATGCGATAAAGACCGTAATAGTGGGCTATAAAGCCAAAGATGCGACGTCGTACCGCGTTACGGTAAAGCCTCTTGAATGAACTTATAGAAGTCGCACTGCTTGGCAAAACAGTAGGGTTAAAGGGATTTGTCAAGCTTCATAATAAAGGCGACTTTCCTAACCAGTTTAAAAAAAATGCTATATTTTGCGATAAAGACGGTAAAGAACTTGTTGTAAAAAGCTACAATCATGCAAACGATACTATCTCTTTTTACGGCTTTGAAGATATAGATAGCGCAAAAACTCTCACAAATAAAACAATCTACACTACAAAAGATGAAACTAGAAAAAACTGCAAACTAAAAAAGGGTGAATTTTTCTATTTTGACGTCATTGGTTGCGAAATTTACGAAAATAATCAAAGGTTGGGTGAAGTAGAGGATATAGACGAGGTTGGGGCGAATCATCTTTTTTTGGTAAAAACAGATGAAAATTTGATTTCCAAAGGGTTGGAAAAAAGTTTTTACATTCCGTATATCGACGTTTATGTAGAAAAAGTTGATGTAAAAAATAAAAAAATTTACACCAAAAACGCTATCTTGATTTTGGAAAATTCCTAATGAAATTTACCTTTGTTACGCTTTTTGAAAGCCTTGTGCGACCCTATTTTGAAGACAGTATTTTAGGTCGCGCTACAAAAGAGAAGCTTATTTCGATTGATTTTTTAAATCCTCGTGATTTTAGCACGGATAAGCATAAAAAAGTAGATGACTATATGGTTGGCGGCGGCGCAGGATTGCTTATGGCGTGCCAGCCTCTTGATGATGCTTTAAATTTTTTACTAAAAAACGAACCAAAAACTCACATTATTTTTCTTGCGCCTGCTGGGAAAAAATTTACTCAAAACGACGCTAGACGTTTGGCAAAAAAAGAGCATATTTGCTTAGTTTGCGGTAGATATGAGGGTATAGACGAGCGTATAATTGAAAAATATGCAGATGAAATTTTTTGTATTGGCGACTTTGTGATGACGGGTGGCGAGCTGGGGGCGCTTTGTATTTCTGATGCGATTTCTCGCAATATAGTCGGCGTTTTAGGAAACAATGAAAGTCTTGAAGTTGAGAGTTTTGAAGGGAATTTACTTGAGACTCCGTCTTTTACAAAACCCAGTGATTACAAAGGCTCTGGTGTGGTTTCAGCGTTTTTAAAGGGAGACCATGCTAAAATCAGAGCTTTGAAAAATAATATGGCGTTCTTAAAAACTAGGTTTTTTCGTCCGGATTTATACCGAAAATTTGAGCCGCCGACTAAGGAAAAAATATGAGAAACAAGTATATTGAGGCGTTTGAACAAACTCAAATAGCCCAAAAGTCTGTGCCTGATTTTCGCGCTGGAGATACTTTGCGTATAGCTATCCGCATTAAAGAGGGTGATAAAACGAGGATCCAAAATTTTGAAGGTATCTGTATAGCAAGACGCGGAAGCGGAACTGGCGAAACATTTATCATCAGAAAAATCGGTGCAAATAGCGTAGGCGTAGAGAGAATTTTCCCTATCTATAGCGAAAGCCTAGAGAGTATAACTGTTCTAAGACAAGGTCGCGTTCGCCGCGCTAAGCTATTTTATCTACGCGATAGACGTGGTAAAGCCGCTCGCATTAAAGAGCTTAAAAAATAATTTTACTCCTTGCAAAAGTCTAGTTTTAGACTTTTGCCCCCTACCTAATTTTATTAAATTTCAAAAAATTGCTTAATTAAAATCAATTATTTTATCTAAAATTATAGTTACAATGTCGTTATTATTTTATAATAAAGGTTGTAAATGGAAAAAATCGTATGGCAAAATGATGTATTTAATGGCGTTACTATAGCTAAGCTTTTTGATGGCCCGCACAGTAAAGAAATACGCATAAATTTAGAAAAAGGTGCTCAAATGAAGGAACATAAGGCTCCTGGCGCTATCATGGTTCAGGTTTTAAGCGGCAAGATAGATTTCAGCGTTGGAGAAAATAGTGTTATCTTGGATACACTAGACATGATTACGCTCAAACCAAACGTCACTCATGCTTTGACTGCTTTGGAAAATAGCATCGTAAGACTTAGCTTGAGCAAAAATGACGATGTAAGTAGAGTTTTTAGAGTCTTAAAATCTTAGTCTCTATTCTTATGGCTTTTGGCTATAAAGCTACCGATAAATAATTAGTCTATAGAATAGCTGTAATGGCGCTATGTAAGAATAAATGTTTTTTTGGCACCAAAAATATAATAATAAAAAAGAGCTTAAGATGGGCGATTCTGCTAAGGGAGGCTTTGTCAGGTTGCCTATTGTGGTAATTCAAATTTTACTGTGCTGGCATCGTTTCATAAGGCGTTTTAAACCTTTTTAATATATGATTTTGTACATAGTTTGCCTCTAAGTGGCAGCGGCGAAATCATTAATCTCCATAAGGTTTTATGCGTATAAGGTTTAGCTTTAAATTTTATAAAATTTATATAATAGCGCGTAACTAGAAACGCTTTTGTCAAATTTATTAGCATGGGCCTAAAAACAAAGCAAAAACTAACTGCATAAAATAAACGGGTTTAAATTTAATGCTCGAAAATTTCTTAAATTATAAAAAACTAAGCTTTTGTCAGTCTGCAACAAAAAATACAAATTTAAAATCATATAAAATTTATAGCCGCCAAACCGCTCAAAAATCAAAATTTAAATCATCAACCTCTTTCAAGAAAAATTAATATAACATTTTAAGTTAAGCTTTATTATAAGTATAAAATAGTAAAACAAAAAGTTAATAATTTAAATTTTAGAAACACTATCCCATACATTTACTACTCGTGTTTAAAAAATATATAATATTTAAAAGTAGCAGTAATTGCGTTATTTAGGCTATTTTAAAGATAAATTAAGCTAGCATGAATAGATAAAAATAACAAAAGAGTAATAAAAAAATAAATAGAAAATTAAACTTTTAATTTAAATATCAGTTTAATTGCGCTATAGTTTCATTATTCAATTTCATCACAAGGAGAACCGATATGGGAACCAGAAGAGAACACGACTTCATAGGTGAGCTAGAGATAGCTGATGATGTATATTACGGCGTGCAAACATTTAGGGCGCTTGAGAATTTCCACATGAGCGGACGACCGCTTAAAGATTATCCGTATTTCGTTAAGGCATTTGCTCAAATCAAAAAGGCTGCGGCCTTAGCCAACAAAGAAGTCGGAGTTCTAGACGCGCAAAAAGCCGACGCCATAGCAAAAGCGTGCGACGAGCTGATCGCGGGTAAATATTTAGATCAATTCGTAGTAGATATGATCCAAGGCGGTGCGGGAACTAGCACCAATATGAACGCAAACGAAGTTATAACAAACGTCGCGCTTGAAAGCCTTGGCCACAAAAAAGGCGAGTATCAGTATCTACATCCAAATGACCACACAAACCTCGGCCAAAGCACCAACGACACTTATCCAAGCTCGATCAAAGTCGCTACATACGCTAAACTAACCGATCTTTTAAAGGCTATGGAGCTACTTAAAAACGAGCTGGAAGCCAAGGCAAAAGACTTTAAAGATATCATCAAAATGGGTAGAACCGAGCTAGAAGACGCCGTTCCTACGACGCTTGGCAACACGTTTAACGCATTTGCAAGCTACATCAAAAGCGATATAGAAAAAATCACCGCCGCAAGAGAGTCTATGGCCGTGCTAAACATGGGTGCAACCGCGATCGGAACGGGCATCAACTGCCATCCTGATTACAAAGCGGCTGTTCATAAAATTTTGAGCCAAATCACAGGCGTAAACTTTAAACCTGCCGATGATTTTATAGCAGCTACTCAAGACACTGCGGATTTCGTTCACGTTAGCGGCGCGCTAAAAACGGCTGCCGTTAGATTAAGCAAGATCGCAAACGATTTAAGACTAATGAACTCAGGCCCAAGATGCGGTCTTGGCGAGATAAATTTACCTCAGATGCAGCCTGGCAGCTCTATCATGCCTGGTAAAGTAAATCCGGTCATCGCAGAGGTCGTAGGCGAGGCGTGCTACGAGGTAATCGGCAACGACGTAACCATCATGCTTTGCAGCGAGAGGGGCGAATTTGAGCTAAACGCGTTTGAGCCTGGCATCGCTTACGCGCTATTTAACTCTATCTTTATCCTAGAAAACGCGATGAAAACCCTAGCCGAAAAAGCCGTTAGAAAACTAACCGCAAATCCTGAGGCATGCCTAAAATCAGTACTCGGCTCAGTCGGTATCGTAACTGCGTTTAACCCGTACATCGGCTACGAAAAGTCCGCAAGCATCGCTAAAGAAGCGTTGCAAACCGGCAAAGCCGTAGGCGATATCTGCTTGGAGAGAGGCTACCTCAAAAAAGAGGAAATCGACAAAATCTTAGAGCCTAAAAATATGCTAAACCCTCATATGGGTAAATAAATTTAGGCATTCGCGCGCCGAGAGAGCGATCTTTCGGCGTTTTTAAATTTATAAGTTAAATTTACTTAAAGGAGTTTTTCTATGGATATTATGCTGATTTTACAGTTCATAGTCCTACTTGGAGGCATCTACCTAGGCGTTAAGCTGGGCGGTATGGGTATCGGTTACGCCGGTGGCGTAGGCGTTATTGTTTTGACGCTCGTCTTGGGAATGAAAACGGAGATGAAACATATCCCAACCGACGTTATTTTAATTATCGCATCGGTTATCTCTGCGATTTCCGCTATGCAAGTTGCGGGCGGACTTGATTGGCTTGTTCAGCAAGCAGAGAAAATTTTGCGTAAAAACCCAAAGCAAATCAACTATTTAGCGCCTATCGTTACATATTTGCTTACTATTTTTGCAGGCACCGGACACACGGCATTTTCTATGATACCTGTTATCGTAGACGTTGCAAAGGGGCAAAATATAAAGCCTAGCGCGCCTCTTGCGCTTTCGGTGGTTTCGTCTCAGGTGGCCATTACCGCTAGCCCAGTAGCGGCAGCATTTGTCGCTATGACTGGCGTAATGGAAAAACTGGGTGTAAGCTATCCGATGTTACTTTTTATCTGTATTTCTACGACTTTTATAGCTATGCTGATTACTGCATTTATCGTAAATAAATTTTACGATCTAGACCTCTCAAAAGATCCTATATACCAACAAAGACTAGCTCAGGGTTTGGTTTCCGATGTCAAAGGCGAATCGGGGCATAAAGAGTTACCGCCGTATGCGAAACGTTCAGTAGCAATCTTTGCTATAGGAGTTCTTGCGGTAGTGTTCTACGCTCTTGCTATTTCTAAAAATGTCGGCATCATAAAACCAAGCTATGTCGTAGGATATGAAAAAGTCTATGAAGCTAAAGCCCCTGAAAAATTTCAGCAAATCGCTTCAATGCCCAATGTTAAAGTTAGCATAGACGATGCTACGGGTGCAAAATATGTTGAAGATAAAGAAAAGCCAAGCAAGGTTTTAACTCTCGATAGAGATGGCGCTATTATGACATTTATGCTTACTATCGGATTTCTTATCGTCGTACTTTGCAAGGTGGATACTAGCAAGCTTCTTTCGACCAGTACTTTCCAAAGCGGTATGAACGCATGCATCTGCGTCCTGGGTATAGCATGGCTGGGTACCGTTTTTGTGCAAGGACACTTGGGGCAAATTACCGATATTGCAAAAAACGTCGTCGTTAAGTATCCTTTCGTACTCGCTATCGCTCTATATTTCCTAAGCTGCTTGCTATATTCGCAGGCTGCAACTACGAAGGTTATGATGCCTGCCGTTGCGGCTGCTATGGGCATGACCAGCCCTGAAAATGCACAAAATGCTTGGATATTGGTCGCTTCATTTGCCGCAGTTTCAGGACTATTCGTACTTCCTACGTATCCTACGACTTTGGGCGCTATCGCCATGGATGACACGGGTACTACTAGAGTCGGTAAATTTGTTATAAATCACAGCTTTATCGTTCCGGGAACCATCATGGTTGCACTTTCGGTTGCATTAGGGTTTGTGGTAGCTCCTATTCTTCTTTAATAGCTAGAGCTAAATTTAGCCGAGACTTCGCTCTCGGCTTTTTAAATTTAAGGACTTTTTCATGAAACGAATCGGAATTTTAGGCGGCATGGGACCGCTAGCTACGATAGATCTATATGCTAAGATCGTAGAACTCACAAACGCCGCAAAAGACCAGGATAACATCCCTATAGTCATCGACAACTATCCTCAGATCCCGGACCGCACGGCGTATATCTTGCATGGAGGCGAGGATCCGTTTCCTTTTATGAAAGAGTCTGCAACTAGGCTTAAAAACGCGGGCTGCGAGGCTATCTGTATAGCTTGCAACACTGCTCACTTTTTTGCCAAGCGCCTAACGGATGAGTGCGGCGTAAATATCCTGCACATCGCTAAAATCGCGACCGCGTCGATAAAGTCAAATTTCCCGCACACTAAAAAGATCGCCGTCATCGCCACTACAGGCACGACCGTGGCTAAAATTTACGAAAACGAGCTGATCGCCGCGGGCCTAGAGTGTGTGAAAATCCCGGAAAATTTGATGACAAACATCATGGATTGCATCTACAAGGGCGCAAAAGCAAACAAGCTAAAAGAGTACGTGGGTCTCTTTAACGATACTATCGCAGCTATCGAGGCTGACGCATACATCGCGGCTTGCACGGAGATACCGCTATTTTTACCGTATGCGACGAAAAAAGATAAATTCGTAGACGCCACTCTCGAGCTTGCTAAAGCAGCCGTCAAATTCGGCCTAGAAAAATAATCAAATTTGCGTCTAATCGGCGCAAATTTACCCCCTCTTAAAACAAATTTTTATAAAATCCAAGCTAAATTTAAAGGATAAACGATGAAATTTGGCGAATTTAAAAATGCAAAAACTTTGAGTCTGGCAAGCCTGCTTTGCGAGCAAAATCCGCAGCTAGCAGAGCGGATAAAACAAAATGAGTTTCTATATATCTCTTGCTTTGAGGATAAAATTTTAGGCACCGAAAACCTCGTTCGCTGCGAGATCGGCTCGGCTAGCTACGTGCTGGCTTTGCTTTGCAAGTACTCGCTTGACGCGGCTAAATTTGACGAGCAAACGCGCAGATATTTTGAGGGGCTAGATGAAGGATACCTAAGCGGCGAGTGCAACGTCGGCGAGGAGGAGTTTGAGCAGATCGCGGGGTTTTTAAACGGATGCGAAAATATCGTGATCGATAGCTCCTTTTTAGCCCATGCGGATGCGAAAAATATATTCGAGTTTTTGCAAATGCTCGGCAAAAACGTCGTTTTGGCCGACGGCGAGCAGGGCGAGTTTAAAACGGACGGCGAGCTAACGCCGCTAAAAGAGCCCGAGAGCTTTGACGGTAGCGTCGTGTTTTTTATGAATGAGACGGATGGGTCAAATTTGAGCGGCGAGGTAAAAGAGCTAATCGGCTCGGCGTCGTTTGCCGCGGCCGCAAAGGTAAAAGACGGCGATATGGTGAGCGTGCAGGCTAAGGACGTAGAAATAAGGGCTAAATTTAAGCTAGAGTCGCAGATGAAGGGCACGGTCGCGCTTTGCAGGGCGAAATTTAGCGGATACGCGTTTAAGCTCGTTAAGATCTCAAAAGAGGCGTAGCGGCAATTGGTTAAATTTTATATTAGATTTATCCGCCGAGGCGGTCAAATTTTATAAATTTAATCCTAAAAACTCGGCTTGTAACGTAAAATTTGAGGCAGCGGGAGGAGCCTTTGGCGTGAGGCGATTAAATTTATCCGCAGCCGCGCTACTTGAAAATCCAAATTTCTTGCTATAGCAAAGTTAAATTTAGGCTAAACAAAATTTTATCCAAACGCGCTAAATTTAGTAAAAAAATCGCTTCAAGAGCGCGTAATATTCGCTTTTATAGCGCTTTTTAAACGAAAAAGGGTATAATGGCCGCATGAGAAAATATTTTTTACTTTTTTTACCGATTTTGGCGTTTTCTTTTAGCTTGAGCGTAAATTCGGGCGCAGAGGACGGCAGGCCATACACCGTGATAAACATCAGCGACGAGAAGGAATTCGTCTGCAAAGAGGAGATCCTCGCCTACGACCGCAAGCTTTATTTTTGCGATCTTCCTGGCGGCACGCTACCGAAGGTCGACGATAAAATTTTAGCCCTGGCTGAAGTGAGATTTCGCGAGGAAAAAGGCGGCATGCGCGTCTATGTCGTACCGCGCGCGAGCTCTCGCCTGATCTCATCTAGCGAGCCTCTTTACGGCGCATCCGCCGTGCCGTTTAGTAAAAACGGCGGCGCAGCCAAACGCCACACCATCGTGATAGATCAGAATTTAAGCGAATTTAAAAAAGAAACAAACGCAGGGATAAATTTCGCCCCGATATTTGAGCAGATGACCGCGCCTAGCGTCGGACCGCTCGATCTCAACAAAGCCCCGATAGAAAGCGGCGATAGCAACGACATAAATATGTACCTGGATGTGAAAAAAAGCTATGAGGCTAAGCGCTACGATGATACGATAGCCACGATCCAAACGGCGCTAAGGCGCTATCCAAATAGCATTTTTGCCAGCGAGTTTTTGCTATATAGGCTGCGCGCTTTGGATAAAATTTTAGACTCACAAAATAGCTTCGAAGGCCTTGGCGCGGCGGATGTCGCAAGCGAGGGGCGCGCGTGGATGAGGCGGTTCGTGTCAGACGAAAACTACCCCGAGGTGCTCTATCTCGTGACCAAAGCCTACCTCAGACAGGAGCTTGTTAGCGACGCGAACTACACGCTAGACATCCTCATGAACGAGCATCCAAACTCAAATTTTACCAAGCTAGCCGTTCTTGAGTTTGCCGACAGGCTCTACGTCACGGGCAGGCAGGATGAGGCGGTAAAGATGTACGAGGACGTGCTATACTCGGCGCAGACGCTAGATGTCGCTAGCCGTGCGGCTCTGAGCCTCGTGCAGGGCAGCATCGACAAGGCTAAATTTGACCGCGCCAAGGACTTTATGCTCAAAATTTTAAACAAAAATCAAGAGTACCTGCTAAACGACGCGTCCAAGCTAACGACGCTGGCTGGGGTATTTCACGAGAAAAATATGGACGATATCGCCGCGAGAATTTATGAAATTTTACTCGCTCGTCTAAATAAAAACGACGACGAGTACGAAACCGTGCTAAAAAATCTAGGAATCGCACTAACAGGCACGCCTGACACGCAAAAAGCCTACGAATACCTAAAAAGGTACCAAAACGAGTTTGCAGACGGGCAGTACGCCGCTATCGTGCAAAATGCGCTAGATAAGCTATTTTTCGCCAGAAACGACGAGAGCAACGCGACAAAGCTACACGATCACTACGACGCGCTCATCGAAAAATACGGCAAAACGGACGTCGGCGCCAAGGCGCTAAAAGAGCAGGTCGCGCTCTATCTAAAAGAGCGTAAATTTGACTCCGTCCTGCGCTATACCCAGGTCGTGCGCGATCTAAACGATACGGACGCTAGTGCGGTATTGGATCAGGCGGCATTAAATTTAGCGAGTGAAGCCATCCGTCAAAACGACTGTGTTACGGCTGTAAATTTGACCGAAAACTACGGCGTGGGCGAGAAAATCGGGGCTAAATTTAAGCTCTTTGACTGCTATATGCGCCTCTCTCGTTTCGCCGCCGCGCACGATCTCGCCTCGCAAAATATCCTTGCGCCCGACATGCTCGACCGCGTGGAGTGGCTCATCAAACTAGCCTCCGTTTTGATAAAGACGCAGAAGTATAACGACGCCTTGCGCGTAGCCGACGAGGCGCTGGCTATCGCGTCTAGGCAGGAGTATGCCGACGTCTCGCCCGTGCTTTTTTATAGATTTGAGGCGCTGATGGGATTAGGTAGGCTCACCGACGCCGCCGCGACGATAACGGCCGTCGAGACGCTACGCAAAAACGACTTTAAGGTCATCGAGCTCTACGACCGCATGGCTGAGGCGACGTACGGCGCGAACGACTTTTTAAACGCGTCGGTTTACGCCAAAAAGGCGATCGACCTACAAAAGCGCCTGCATATCGCCACCTTTAGCCCAAAAATCGACTTTGAGTACATCGGCTCGCTAAGTAAGCTGGATAGACTAGGCGAGGCTTTGCAAGTCGCGCGAGAACTCGTAGATACGCGCCTAGATCCCGAAAACAGACTGCGCGCGCTAGCTCAGATCTCGGAAATCTACATCAAACTAAAACGCGAAAGCGAAGCAAAGCCGTATCTACAGGAGTGCGTCGGCTCAAATCTGCAAAGCTCGTGGAAGGCCATCTGCGCTGAGCAGATGAAGCTCGTGGAGTAAATTTATCCTTATTTTACTTTTAAACCCTCTCAAATTTAGCCTGAAAGCTTGGGCTAAATTTGAGTCTGATCGCCGTAAATAGGCGGTGCGCTTTTAACCATTGTGCTAGGCATTAACTCGTGCTGGACGCGGCACTATCTTTTTATCCGTAGATATTTTAGGGCAAACGGGTCAAATTTAAAGTGTTTTGACATTAAATTTGACTTTATGTCTGATTAAATTTGCCAAGCGGCGGCAAAACGTAAAATTTTCAAAACGTAGCTACGTTTTTGCTATCAAATTTAATCCCCAAATTTAGGCGCTTTACTACGTCAAATTTGATATAATTTCTAAAATAAGCGCTTGTAAAAGGAGCTGGCTGTGAACGTAAAATTTCAAGCCGAGATGAAAGAGCTGGACGAGAAATTTGCCGCTATCCCCGAGGATGATAAAAGGCGGTATGATAGGCATAGGTTTATCAGGCGAGCGACTATGACGTACTGGTCGTCGACGTTTGTCTTTTTTTATCTTTTTGCGATGTTGGTGCCGTATTTGAAATCATTTTTTGTAAACAACGGCATAGAATTGCCGCCTGAAATTTTTAGCTATATTCGGGGCGCCGTGAAGATAGTTGCGCCTATTTTCTGGACGATTTATGTTTTAAAACGAGATAAAACCAAGCGATACAGCTATCTTTTTGTGAGGGATCAGCGGGATAGCTTCCTGGCTTTTAGGATAGAAAATTTTGCCAGCATAGTCTTGATTTTATATCCGATTTTGCTTATTATCGGGTCGTTTTTTGTGAAGGATAGCGGCGGCGGATACGGCGTTTATGCGTTTTTATACGGCCTTGTCGCAGCTCCGATTTGCTTGCTTGTTTTTGCCGTATGCTACTCTTTGAACATAAGCTCATATGAGCCCGCACCCGAGGGCGCAGATCTGCGCAGAGAGTCCGGTCTAGCTCAAAGCGCGAAATCAGCAGAGGAAAGACTCGGCGAGCTAAACGACCTGGACGCGGAATTTGATCAAATACCTTGGGACCAAAAAAACCGTTACGACGTGCATAGGCTTATCAGGCGCGCTAGTATGGCATTTATCGGGTTTGGGCTTATGATCTCTTATTTTGCATATTTTTTAGGCAATGTTCTATACGGGCTCGTTTCTCTTGCTGCGATACTGATTTTGCCGTATTTTTTCACGAAAATTTACCTAAAAAGCTACCCTACGAAAAAATACAGCAAATTTTTCATAAAAAATCAGCGACTTTGCTTGATGATTTTTACGGTTGAAAATTTAGCTAGCATTGCTTTGATCTTGTATCCGCTTGTGCTAATAATAGCAGCTCTGATCGCTAGAAATAACGAAAAGACGATGAGCTTGCTTTTGAGCGGCTCAAACGTATTATCGGCTTGTCTGGTTATCTTTGCGGCATGCTATCTGTTTAACCGAAGTACGTATATACCAAAAGACGAAGAATAAATTTACCAAATTGTTCGCTCCGAAAATATCTTTGGTTGAGAGGATATTGTAGCGACAAATTTTAGCTTCGCAACTGTTTTACATTTGGCGATTATGTCAAATTTGTTTGGTAGGCTCAAATTTGGCGATAACCATAATTTCTAAAAGAAACATACGTTATTATTGCTCTCTTAAATTCTTTTTCATATTTTGAAGTTCGTCATTTAAAAGTCTTCCTTTGTTTATCAAGTACTGTATAATCGAGTCAGTAAATTTATTATGGAGTTCGTTAAAATCGTGCTTTACATAAAAAATAACGGATATTGCGGAAAATAAAATAGCAAAAGCACTATTGTGTATATTCTGCATAATAAAATAGGTTAAAAGCAAAAAACAGATGATGTATTTAATAATCGCACAAGCAATAAGCTAAAAGTTTAACATTATCTTATCAATAAATATCTCTCTGGCTTCAAAAAAAGCTTCATCGTATAGTTCTATTTTTTTATCTGCATCTTTTTCTTGAAGCTTGTCCTCTTCAGAGATAAGTCGTTCGTGTATTTTGCTAAATTCTTTATGTAAATACCAGGTTCGTAGCAATGACATTTTAAATCCTTTTCAATGAGGTTATTCAATTTTATTAAAAATAAACTTTAAATTTAATATTTGTTCTGTAAATAAATTTTGGGAAAGAGTGAAATTTAAAAAATCAACC
>NZ_CALHXD010000224.1 GCF_938040115.1 uncultured Campylobacter sp.
TCCTGCCGTGTCCGCGCTGATCCCAGGCAAAATAGCTAAAACTCTCATCCGCTAGCCCGTCGGCTACGTGCATCGTCCTACCCGAGTGCTCGTGCCCGCGGTGAAATATCGCTACGGCTTTGGCGTTTGGCGCGGCTTTAAATTTGAGATTTTGCTCGGCGTTTTCGCTCGGCGTCTCGCTCAAATTTGACGCGCTGCATTTGCCTGTTTCGTTTAAATTTGAGTCCGAATTTTCGCCATCGTTTGGTAAATTTTGCTCGTCCGATTTGCCTTCGCTGTTTAAATTTAGCTCCGTATTTTCATCCGCGCCGCCCGCTTGCTCGCTAGCCGAATTTGACGTTTCGCTTGCGGCTCCGGCGCTCAAATTTGACCCGTCAAATTTACTATCCTCGCTCAAATTTACTTCGCTTGCGCTCGGGTTTTCGCACGCTACGTCCGCAGCCAGGCTGTATCTGTAAAATATCCTCGCCCCGTCGCTCGTTATAAAATAGCTCTCTTTAAACTCCATTTTTCGCCTTTCTTGCTTAAATTTATCGGTTTTTACGCTTATTTTATCCTAAAATGCCCCGTTATCTCGTACTCGTTTAGCACGTCCTCCTCCTGCGCGCCAAGCCCGATGTTATGGATCACGAGCGGGGTTTTGCCGCCGGCAAATTTATCCGAAACTATGCCGATATGAGGTCTGCCGTTATCTAGCCGCCACGTCACGATATCGCCCGCCTTAAACTCGCCCCTTGCCTCGTAGCCCTTGCGTTTTAGATAGGTCGCGATGTTTGGTACGCGGCGATGATCGATGTTTTTGTCGGTCTTTTTCGCGCCCCAGTTTTTTGGATAGGCGCTAAAATTTGCGCTTATGTCCTCGTGGATGAGCCGCTGCAGATCGATATCCTGTCCGCGCAGCGCCCTAACTACGACGTCGGTGCAAACGCCCTTCATCATATCCACGTCGCCCATCGGATAGGCTAGCCTAGAGTACGAAGGGTCGTAAAACAGCGTCCGTCCTACCTGCGCTCTAGCGTCTTGCACGAGCTTTTCGGCCGAAAATGCAAAGGCTAAATTTGCCGCGAGCGCTAAAAGTAAAATTTTGCTACAAATTTTCATCAAAACCTCACGCGTAAAAATATCTAACTATGTGAAAAAATATCGGCGCCGCAAAGCACAGCGAGTCCATACGGTCAAGCATCCCGCCGTGCCCGCTGATCATGTAGCCCCAGTCCTTGACGCCCAGATCGCGCTTGATCGCAGACATAACAAGCCCTCCTAAAAAACCCATCATACAAACGGCAAGCCCGATGAAAAACGCCCCCACCGCGCCAAAAGGCGTGAGATGATGCAGGTACGCAGCTAGCGCGCTAGCGCTAAGAACACCTCCCGCAAAGCCGACCACCGTTTTAGACGGGCTGATGCTAGGAGCGATCTTGCGCTTGCCAAAAAGCTTGCCCCAGACGTACTGCAGCACGTCGCTAGATTGCACGACCA
>NZ_CALHXD010000225.1 GCF_938040115.1 uncultured Campylobacter sp.
GCTATATCTCGTGAGTGCGATAAAATCTTGCATCAAAAAACATCGCGAGCTTTGGGGCGAGGAAAAGGCGATGTACGAGATGTTTGGCGGGAAGATTTAAATTTGAGCGGGTTAAATTCGGCTCGCTAAAACGTAAAATTTGAGCAAATAAAAAATGCGCGGTCAAATTTGAAAATTTACGCCGTCAAGATACGGGTCTCGGCGCTAAAATTTGATTAAATTTAAAAAATAAAAAGAGTAAATTTAAGAAAGAAAAGGGCGCAAAGCGCGCCCGAATTTACGCGAGTAGAGTCAAATTTGACCTAAACGCGCGAAAAATTAGTTTTTGCGTGTATTTGCGTCAGGCGTGAAAAGCGGCTTATCCAGCAGCTTAAAGTCGCCGATAAATTTCTGACCCTCTTCGCTCGTCGCCCACTCGATAAATTTATTTGCGTTTTCGATGTCGGCCTTAGCGCAGTGCTTCGGATTTACCGCGATTAGCGAGTAGAAGTTCTTTAGGTCGTTGTCGCCTTCGTTGATGATGACCATCTCAGGCGCGCCTTTTTTGGTGTCCTCGTACTTGATGTAGGTGCCGCGATCGGTAAACGTCACGCCCTTTTGCTCGGCTGCAGCGTTGATAGTAGCTAGCATGCCTTGGCCTGTTTGCATATACCAGCTGTCTTTTTCAGGTACTTCGCCGATGATTTTTTTCCAGATACCTTTTTCTTTGTTGTCGGTGCCTGATTTATCGCCGCGAGAGAAAAATTTGATATTCTCTTTTTTGATCAGCTCAAAGCTCTCTTTGATGTCTTTGCCTTTAAATTTATCGGCGATAGATTTATCGGCGATAACGACGAAGTCATTGTACATTACGGGTTTTCTCTCTACGCCAAAGCCTTTTTCTACAAATTCTTTCTCAACTTTTGGCGAATGCACGAAAAGTATGTCCGCATCGCAGTTTTCGCCTAGTTTTAAAGCTGCTCCCGTGCCTACGGCAGTCCATTTGATATCGACGCCGGTTTTTGCCTTATACGCAGGATAGATCGCGTCTAGTAGCCCCGTGTTATCGGTGCTGGTTGTGGTTGCCATGATGAGTTCGCTGTCGCCCGCGAACGCCAAAACGCTCGCGATTAACGAGCCTAATATTACTTTTTTCATTTTTCTCCTTTTTTAAAAAGTATGCTATTATAGCATATTAAATTAACGACATAAACATATGGAGAAATAATATTTGGACTTTCTACTAAACGGATTTTTAGAGGCCTTTAGGCTGCTTTTTAGCGGCGACGAGGAGACGTATTCGGCGATCAGGGCGACGCTTTACACTTCGAGCGTTTCGATATTTTTTGCGATTTTAGTCGGCTTTCCGCTCGGATTTACGCTGGGATTTTACGATTTTAAAGGACGCAGGGTGCTACGGCTGCTCAGCGATACGGCGCTTGCGATGCCGACGGTTGCGATCGGGCTTATTTTGTATGCATTTATCACGCGAAACGGCCCGTTTGGCGAGTTTGGGCTGCTTTTTACGCTAAAGGCCGTGATGCTGGGGCAGTTTGTACTGGCGCTACCCATCATCATCTCGCTAAGCGCTAGCGTCGTGGAAAATATGGACAAAAAGCACTATCTAACGATACTAAATTTACGCCTGAGCGCGATGCGGCTAGTTGGCTGCGTGCTTTACGAGCTGAGGTATGCTCTGATGGTGGTCGTAGCGACGGCGTACGGGCGCATCGTGGCTGAGGTCGGCGTGGCGATGATGATCGGCGGAAATATCAAATATTTTACGCGCACGATCACGACCGCGGTGTCGCTGGAGACGAACAAGGGCGAGTTTGCCATGGGTATAGCGCTTGCTTTGGTGCTCATTTTTATCGCATTTGCGGTAAATTTGGCGATACACGCGCTAAAAAGGCTGGATAGATGAAATTTGATAAATTTAAAAAATTTATGCTCGCAAAAAGCGGCCTGGGCGCGTCAAATTTGAGCTTTTTTGTAAATTTAACGAGAAAGGCGCAAAGTGATAAACGTTAGAAATTTACGCCTAAACTACGGCGCGAGCGAGATTTTAAACATCCCGCGCCTTGATATCGACGTCACCAAAATCACCGCG
Organism: uncultured Campylobacter sp.; assembly: GCF_938040115.1. Taxonomy (GTDB): domain Bacteria; phylum Campylobacterota; class Campylobacteria; order Campylobacterales; family Campylobacteraceae; genus Campylobacter_A. Next base: position 2,090 of record NZ_CALHXD010000225.1, read on the forward strand.
CTAACGGGCAGCAATGGCAGTGGCAAAAGTACGCTGATGCGAGTGATGTCGTTTTTGCAAAAGCCCACTAGCGGCGAGGTGCGGCTGTGGGGAAGCAGCGCGCCTAGTCTAAATTTACTGCGCGACGTTAGCGTTTTGCTACCCGAGCCCGCGCTTTTAAAACGCTCCGTGAGGGAAAATTTTAAAGCCGTTTTAAAAAGCCGCGGAGTGCTAGCGGAATTTGACGAGCGAGCGAGCGAGGCGTTAAATTTGGTCGGGCTTGACGAGAGTTTTTTAAACAAGCGCCACTTTGAGCTAAGCTCCGGGCAGACGCAGCGCGTTAGTTTTGCGTTAAATTTGGCGCTCAGATCGCGGCTTTATCTGCTTGACGAGCCGACAAATAGCGTGGACGTGGGCACGTCAAAGCTGTTTGGCAAGGCGGTGCTTTACATGCGGCAAAGATACGGCTGCGGCTTTGTGATCGCTAGTCACGACGACAAATGGCTAACCGCAATCGCCGAGGAAAACGTCTTTTTGCACAAGGGGCGCGTGTGCGAATTCGAATACAAAAATATTTTCGACGCGCGGGGTGGGGTTTTAAAATTTGACGAAAAAGCGGTCGTAAATTTGCCGTCAAATTTGCGTAGCGCCGCAAAGATTGCCGTAAACCCGAGCAAAGTAATGCTAAGCAAAACACCGGTTGATGGCTATTTGGGAGGCATTCTGCACTCGGTTTCGCTCTATCTTGGCAAAGAGCTTTTGGTGAAAATCAAAGTCGGCGACTTTTTGATAAAAACCTTGGCGCCAAATTCGCAAAATTTTAGCGTCGGCGAAAATATTTATTTTAAATTTGACGATGGAGCGTTTTTGGGGCTTGAATGAGCCTCAAATTTTGCAAATTTTGCTCCAGGTTTTAAATTTAGGCTCGTTTAGCGCCCGTTAAAATAGCCTAGTTAAAAGTAAATATCAAAATAAAGCGTAAATGCAAGATATATGCGTAAATTTCATATTTCTTTTATCCCCTAAAATTCGCTATAAGCAATATGCAACTAAGGCATATTTAAGCGTATATTAATTTTTTTAATTTATTTTTTTTTAAGTATAAGAAATAAGCCAAAAAGTAGTATAGTTTCACAATCGAGAAAAATCTCAAAAAATAGACAAAAATGATAAAGGAAGGCGATGACTAGCAAGGGCGAATTTGCAGCCGGACGCGGGCTTTATTACTCGCTATTTTCGCGTTTTTTCGTTTTTAGCCAAGACGCGGATAGATTTAGCGGCGTAAATGCGATGCTAGGCCTTGCCTCGGCGCACGCTCTAAACGAAGAATCGGCCGCCGCGATAATGCGCATACAGGCAAAATTCGACGAGAAAAATCCGCAAAATTTAGTGGATGAATTCGATGAAATTTTCCACGCTCCGCCAAGTCCGCTTAGAAACTCGCTGTCGTACTACGACGAGGGCTACGAGGTCGGACACGCCTGCGCAAAAGTGCGTAAAATTTTAGCCCGCACAGACATTAGGCGCGACGAGGCTAAATTTAAAGAAAACGAAGACAACGTGGGTTTCGTGTTTGCGCTAATGAGCGAATTTATCGCGCGAGAGAGCGAGCTGGAGCTATACGGCGAGCTTGAGGAGCAGCTTTTTAAAGAGATCATAAATCCAAACATCGACGAGTTTATAGAGAGTCTTTTTAATCACGAAAGTAGCGAAATTTACAAAGACGTCGCGGTACTACTGCAAGGATTTATCGAGTTCGAACGCGTAGTTTTAAGCGCGCCGCGTCCTATAAATCACGGCGAAAACAAAAAGACTTTGGACGGAGTTTCAAGATCTGAGGCTATAAGAAGACAAAAAAACCGAGTGAGAAAGCTAAAAGCTATGGAGGAAGAAAATGCAAAAAAATAGGCGAGAATTTTTAAAAAAGGCGGGGCTAGTCGGAGCTGTAGCGGCTACGGCCGGAGTAGCGACGGCAGCGGCGTCAAACCTAAAATACGGTAAAAGCAAAAAGACCGAGGTGCTTTATAAAAGAAGCAAAAACTGGGATCTATACTACGAACAAGCAAAATAATAAAATTTAAGAAAGGATAAATATGTCTGAGGCAAATTTACGTCTTATGCCCCACTCAAACGCAGTCGGGCGAAGATCATTTTTAAAAATGGCCGCGCTAGCGGGCGTAGCGGGCGGCATGAGCGGACTGGCCGCTAGCGGCGTAACCAGAAGTGCGACTCAAGAAGAGATGGCAAATCCGTTTCCAAACTCTAAAATCGTAAAAACCGTTTGTACGGTTTGCTCCGTTGGATGCGGAGTGCGGGCTGAGGTGGAAAACGGCGTATGGGTGCGCCAAGAGGTAGCTCAAGATCACCCCGTAAGCGCTGGCGGCCACTGCTGTAAGGGCAGCGACGTCATCGATATGGTGCGCTCTCACTGCC
>NZ_CALHXD010000226.1 GCF_938040115.1 uncultured Campylobacter sp.
GGTAGTGGTCGATGGTTCGAGTCCATTCGGGGCCACCATTTTGCTTCTTTTGATTCAAAATTTCACTTTATCTTTCGGCTGTAAATCCAATACGTCAAATTTGCCAACTAAAGCCAAAATATATTTATTTTCTAAAATTTAACTTAATTGGCGTCAAATTTGTGCGGGTTTTTTGGGAATAAATTTAAAGATTAAGGCGCAAAGGCAACCACTCCTTTGCGCAATTTGGGAGAAAAATGAATCAAAACAATGCAAAGACGAGATAAATGCATGATTCATTCGATGAAATATTAGCGTTAGTTTTCTTAAAATATAATAAATTATATTGAGAATATTACCGATTTAACAATATTTAAAATTTAATCAATATATTCTATTATATTCAAAACTCAAATTTGACCGCCGTTTAAACCCAAATCAAATAAAACATTAAGTAAAGCTTAAAAACAATTTAGCTAAAATCAAGCCCAATTCTTTCAGCGTAAGAAAGATGTTTCGATAAAAAGGACGCAAAATGAGCGATATCATCGCATACAAACTGGATGGAAACATAGTCGATACTCAGAGTATCAACGGGCGAGAAAACGCCGCAGAACCGATTTATTTTGACAACTCCCCAGACGCGCTAAACGTCATCAGGCACTCCTGTGCGCACCTCATGGCGCAGGCTATCAAAGAGCTTTATCCGCAGGCTAAATTTTTCGTCGGACCAAACGTCGAGGACGGATTTTATTATGATTTTAAGGTCGATGAGGCCAACAGCAAGCTTAGCGACGAAGATCTAGCGGCGATAGAGGCCAAGATGAAAGAGCTAGCCGAAGCTAAGCTTGATATCGTCAAAGCAAGCTCCACAAAAGCCTTTATGAGCGATAAATTTAAAGACGACGAGCTAAAACAAGAGGTGCTAAAACGCATCCCCGAGGGCGAAGTCAGCAGCTACAAGCAAGGAAATTTCGAGGATTTGTGCCGCGGACCGCACCTACCTAATACCAAATTTTTAAGATTTTTTAAACTAACCCGCGTAGCCGGTGCGTATCTGGGCGGCGACGAAACGCGCGAGATGATAAACCGTATTTACGGCACCGCATTTGCCGATAAAGAGAGCCTAAAAGAGCACATCCGCATCATCGAAGAGGCCAAAAAACGCGACCACAGAAAGCTTGGCGTCGAGATGAAGCTCTTTACCTTCGACGAAGAGGTCGGCGGCGGCCTACCGATCTGGTTGCCAAACGGCGGACGCTTGCGCTCGAAGTTAGAGCAAATTTTATACAAAGCCCACCGCGACCGCGGCTACGAGCCGGTTAGAGGCCCCGAGCTACTAAAAGCCGACGTGTGGAAAAAGAGCGGCCACTACGCAAACTACAAAGAAAATATGTACTTTACGACGATCGACGAGGCCGAATACGGCATAAAGCCGATGAACTGCGTCGGCCACATCAAGGTATATCAAAGCGACATCCGTTCGTACCGCGATTTGCCGCTTAAATTTTTCGAATACGGCGTCGTGCATCGCCATGAAAAAAGCGGCGTTTTACACGGACTTTTCAGGGTGCGCGAATTTGCCCAGGACGACTCGCACATCTTTTGTATGCCAAGCCAAATCAAAGAAAATATCCTAGAAATTTTAAAATTTGCCGGCAAAATAATGGAAAATTTCGGCTTCCACTACGAGATGGAAATTTCGACCAAGCCTGCAAAAGCGATCGGCGGGGACGAAATTTGGGAAACGGCGACCAAAGCGCTAAAAGAAGCGCTTGACGAAAACGGCTTTAAATACGGTATCGACGAGGGCGGCGGCGCATTCTACGGCCCAAAAATCGACATCAAAATCACCGATGCATTGAAGCGAAAATGGCAGTGCGGCACGATACAGGTCGATTTTAACCTACCTGAGCGCTTTGATCTGGGCTACATCGACGCAAATAACGAGCGCCAGCAGCCCGTCATGCTTCACCGCGCGCTACTGGGAAGCTTTGAGAGGTTTATCGGCATTTTGATCGAGCACACGGGAGGCGAGCTACCGTTTTTCGTAGCTCCGACGCAAGTAGTCATCGTGCCGATCAGCGACGCGCACCTAGACTACGCTAAAACCGTCGCCAAAGAGCTACGCAAAATCGGCGTAGATAGCGAAATCGCTAGCAAAAACGAGAGCCTAAACAAACGCATCCGTACCGCTGAAAAGCAACGAGTGCCGATGATAGCCGTACTTGGCGACAACGAAGTGGCAAATAGCGCTATCGCTCTGCGCGACCGCACGACTAGGGAGCAAAAAGATATGAAGCTGGATGAAT
>NZ_CALHXD010000227.1 GCF_938040115.1 uncultured Campylobacter sp.
GGCTCTATCACGCTGCTGCGCGCTACAAAGGTCGCTCCTGCGGCGGTTGCGAGCTTGCACGCATCAAAATTCGGATCGATGTTGCCCTGCTGCGCCGTCACCGTCCAAAATCCTATCGGCGTAGTCGGGCTTGTTTGGGAGTTTGTTAGCCCGTAGATGAAATTATTTATCAAAACGTGGTTTAAATTTATATTTCTGCGGCATCCGTGGATCGTGTGATTGCCTCCTATCGCTAGCCCGTCGCCGTCGCCTGTTACTACGATGACGTGTTTGTCCGGGTTTGCGAGCTTGATACCCGTGGCATAGGCGATCGCGCGACCGTGCGTGGTGTGGACAGTGTTGCAGTTGATGTAGGAGCTAAAGCGCCCAGAGCAGCCGATGCCCGAGACCACGCACACGTCGTTCATATCCCAGCCTAGCTTATGGATTGCGCGGATTAGCGCCTTTAGTATCACGCCGTCGCCGCAGCCCCAGCACCACAGAGTCGGCGTTTTGTCGGTGCGTAGGTAGTCGTCGTAGTTAAATGCCATTAAAATTCTCCTATTTTTTGCGCGATTTCTTGCGGGCTGATCGGGCGACCGTTGGCTTTTAGCAGCGTCTTAAAGTCCTCTCTTAGCGTAGCTTTTATTATCTCGCCCGTATACTGGCCCAAATTTAACTCGCAGATCAAAATTTTGCTAAATTTAGCCGAGATCTCGCGTAGTTTTTCGCTCGGCGTCGGAAATAGCGTGATAGGCTTAAAAAGCCCTACTTTCACGCCTTTTTCGCGTAAATTTAGCACCGCTTCTTTTGCCGCGCGAGCCACGGAGCCAAACGCGATAATGCAAATCTCCGCGTCATCTAGCATAAACTCTTCGTAAAGCTCGAATTCGTGCGCGTGCGCGTTTATTTTGTTAAAAAGGCGCTTGATGTTGTAGTCCACGACCGCGCCGTCCTCGGTCGGAAAGCCCGTCTCGCCGTGATGCAGACCCGTAACGTGATAGCGGTAACCGCCAAAAAATTTATTTAGCACGGCAGACTCGTCCGCCGCGGCTCTGTACGGTCGGTAGTCTGCCGGATCGCCGCTAAACTGCCTGCGAGAGTAGATCTCTAGCTCGCTAGTTTGCGGCAGCACGGCCTTTGCATGCATGTGTCCGATCGTTTCGTCTAGCAGCAAAAACACGGGCGTCATGAATCTTTCGGCTAGATTAAACGCGCGAACGGTCTGTGTATAGCACTCCTCTAGGCTAGATGGCGCGATAACGATACTGTTTACGTCGCCGTGAGTCGGGTTTTTCGCCTGCAGGAGATCGCCCTGCGCCACGCGGGTAGGCAGACCCGTGCTAGGGCCGCCGCGCATGACGTTTACGATCACTAGCGGCACCTCCGCGATAAAGCCAAGCCCGATCTGCTCGGCCTTTAGCGAGATACCGGGACCCGAGCTTGCCGTCATCGCCTTTGCCCCGCTCATCGAAGCTCCCAGCGCCACCGAGATGCCAGCGATCTCGTCCTCCATCTGGATAAATTTGCCGCCGTGCTTTGGCAGCAACACGCTTAGCTCGTGCGCAATCTCGCTACTTGGCGTGATCGGGTAACCGCCGAAAAAGTTACACCCGCACTCCACAGCCGCAAGCGCGACTAGCTCGTTGCCGCTAGCGATGATCTCTCTTTTGCCGCCGTTATTATTTAAAAACTCGCTCATTGTCCCGCCTCTAATTTTTCAAATTTATTCTCTTTTACGGCGGTCGCGCGCTCTTTACTTTGGGCGGTTAGTTTAGCGAATTTAAAACCCTTTTCCGCTACGTAAATTGCAAAATCGGGGCAGTGTAGCTCGCACTCTCTGCACCCGATACAGGCCTCCGGATACACCACTTCGATCGTTTTACCTAGCACGGCGCGCGGCTCTACGGCCATCGCCAGTACGCCCGCAGGACAGCAGCTCACGCAGATATCGCACGCCTTACAGCGCGAGATATCGACCCAAACGGGAACGTCGTTTCGTATCAGCATATTTTTCCTTATCAAATTTAACTAGTAACGATAATTTTATAGCATTTAAGTTAAATTTGGTATTTAAATCGGATAGTAAAATAAAATTTGGAGTTTTTTTGTATGAAAACGAGCAAATTTGAAACGCCCGTGCGGATATTTTGTGATTTTTGGAGATATTGCTGTAAATTCGGTGCAGAGTAAATTTAGAAGTCAAATTTAGCGCCGCCGATCCGTAAATTTGACGACGAATTTATACGGATACGGCGGTAAATTTGAAGCGATAAGCATAAATAACTAAACTTAGTTTCTCCTTACGCTGGCTTTGCCAAATCCCGCAAATCTATTTGACGCAAGACACGACGTATTGTTATTTTTGCAAGATACGACATAGGAGTTTAGCTCTTTGTTGCCTTTTTTACGCGTGTTTTTATTTTTTAGATTCATAAAATCCACCGCATTTTTGCCTCTTGCATGATGCGTAAAGCCAACCGTGCCGTCTTTTTCTACGCTACTTACTATGCCTACATGAGTGACGATTTTTGCTTTTTTGTTATTTTTCGTGCTCCTAGTCGTGTTGTTGAAAAATACCAAATCTCCGACCTTCGGATCGTCAAAGGCGATCAGATTTTTACTCTCGTAAAGCTTAAACATAGCTTCGCTTTTTAGACCGTGCTTGGTGTAAAATTTATCAAGCTCTTTTTCGTCAAAAAAGTCTCGATTAAATTTTTTATTTATAAGCGTCACAAAGCCCGAGCAGTCGCCGCCGTCTCTTTTACCTATATATCCTTGCAGGAGATTTAGCAGGGCCGTTTCTTTTGTGTCGAGTCGGTCGCCGGTTTTACCATAAAATGTCTTGCTTCCCCAATTTTGGATTTTATCCTTTTCTAGCGAAGTAGTAGCTTGGGTTTTACTTTGCTTCGTTAACATCGTATTTTTGGGGGTGCCTGACGAAACGTTAGCGCACCCCGACATAAAAGCCGCTAAAAATAGGGCGTAAATTTTAATTTTATAATTTACAAGCATCGGCTACGCGATTACCCCGCTTTCTTTTAGAAATTTGATATTTGCAGCCGTTTGCGATTCGCCTTTTTCAAGAGCCGCTTTTTCCTCCGCGCTTGGTTGTTTGATCTCGCGCACGCCGCCCTTGCCTAGCTTAACGAGCCTACCGCCCGCGCACTCGCCCTCTATCACGCAGCAGCTTAGCCACTGTTCGCTGCCGGTTTTTATCGCCTCGCACATCTTGGCAGCAGCCGCGCCAGGAGCGTAATACGCCGACGTGCCAAGTAGCTTAACTATCTTTGCGCCGCCAGTTTTAGCCTCCTGCGCTACCGCGTCAAATTCGCCGCCCAGATCCACGCTCACGTTACTTTGTAGCGCGACCATATCGTCGTTGTGAGAGCCTATGATGTGTGCGCTAAATGCGCTGTTTTTTAGTCCCGTTTTTTGAGAGATCTCGTATTTTAGGCGCGCAGAGTCTAGTTCGCCAGCCATCCCCAGCACCCTGCTTTTATCAAAACCGCTCGTTTTATAGACTAGATACGTGAGCGCGTCAAGCGGATTAGTTACGTTTATGATGACGCAATTTGGAGCAAATTTAGCGATTTTTTCCACCGTGCCTTTTACGATACCGGCGTTTTTTAGAAGCAGATCTTCTCTAGTCTGCCCCTCTTTTCTAGGGCTTCCGGCGGTCACGACCACGATGTCGCTATCTTTAATCAACGAAAAATCATCACCGCCGGCAACGCCAACATCCAGACCGAAAACCGCCGCGCTCTGAGATAGATCGATCGCCTTTGCGCGCGCCACGTCGCCAAATATATCCACTAGCGCGATCTCGTCTGCGATGCCTCTTAGCAAGATAGCGCTAGCCGCGCTTGCGCCTACGTTTCCGGCTCCGATAACTGAAATTTTCATTTTTTTCCTTTTTTATAAAATTTGATTTTGTAAAATTTGATTAAATATTGCACTCGGCCTCATCGCCGCGCTCGCCTTTTTATCATCCGGCTTATAGTACCCGCCGATATCGACCTTTCGTCCTTGCGCCGTGTTTATTTGGGCCACGATCGCGCTCTCGTTTTGCGCGAGATTTTGGGCGACGATTTTAAATTTGTCGCCCAGCGACGTGCCGCTAGCGGCAAGCTCGCTCGCCCAGTAAAGCGCGATATAAAAATGGCTCGTGCGCGTATCTAGCTGTCCGACTTCAAACCGCGGGACTTTATTTTCTTTTAGATAGCGCTCTACGGCTGCATTTAGCGTATCTGCTAAAATTTGCGCCTCAGGACTTTGTTTAAAGCCTGCTAACTGCTCCAGACTAGCTCCCATAGCCAAAAACTCGCCCAGGCTATCCCAGCTTAGGTGATTTTGCTCCAGTAGCTGTTCGGCGAGCCTGGGCGCGCTACCTCCGGCTCCCGTCTCAAAGATACTTCCGCCCTCTAGTAGCGGCACGACCGAGAGCATCTTGGCGCTGGTTTCAAGCTCTAAGATCGGAAAAAGGTCGGTCAGATAGTCGCGCAGGACGTTGCCCGTGACGCTGATGCAGTCTTTGCCTCGCCTAATGATCTCAAGCGATTTTTTGCAAGCGGCCGCGGGAGAGAGGATCTCTATATCAAGCCCGCTAGTATCGGTGCTAGCTAGCTGCGCTCTTACTTTTTTTAGGATTTCTCGGTCGTGAGCCCTGTTTTCGTCCAGCCAAAATATCGCCTTTTGTCCCGTGATTTTCGCGCGTTTTAGCGCCAGCTCGACCCAGTTTCGCACGGCGACGTCTTTAACCTGCGTCATCCTAAATATATCGCCTTTTTCTAGCTCAAATTTAAATAAAATTTCGCCTTTGGCGTTTAGCACGCGCGCCTCGCCCGCTTCGCTCATCACGAATGTCTTATCGTGGCTGCCGTACTCCTCGGCCTTTTTAGCCATCAGTCCGACGTTTGAGACGCTGCCGATTTTAGCGGGATCTAGCGCGCCGTTTGCCTTGATATCAGCGACCGCTGCCTCATAAACGACGGCGTAGGTTTTATCTGGTATCACGGCTTTAGTTTCCCTGGCTATGCCCTCTTTATCCCACATTTTGCCGCCGTTTTTTATCATCGCGGGCATCGAGGCGTCGATGATAACGTCGCTAGGCACGTGTAAATTTGTAACGCCTGCGGCCGAGTTTACCATCGCCAAATTTGGCCTCTTTGCGTAAATTTCATCAAATTTGGCTTTTATTTTTTCCTGCGTAGCTTGAGGCAAATTTAAAATCCGCGCAAAAAGGTCTTTTAGTCCGTTGTTTTCGCTGACGTTTACGCTTTTTAGCTCGTCTGCGAACTCTTCAAAAACTTCCGCGAAAAAAATCTTTACGAAATGCCCGAAAATCACGGGATCGCTCACCTTCATCATCGAAGCTTTTAGATGGACGCTAAAGAGCAAATTTTTTGCTTTCGCGTCCGCGATTTGCTCTTTTATAAAGGCGTCTAGCTCTCGCGCGCTCATAAAGCTAGCGTCGATTATATCGCCCTTTTCTACCGCTAAATTTTCTTTTAGCACGCGTTTTTCGCCGCTTTTTGAGATAAACTCGACGCGTAAATTTTCATCCGCTTCAAAGCTAATCGAGCGCTCGGAGGAGTAAAAATCGCCGCCCTTCATATAGGCGACTTCGGTTTTGCTATCTTTTTCAAAAGGAGTGATTTTATATGGGTTTTCGCGGGCATAGCGTTTTACCGCACCGACGCATCTGCGGTCTGAGTTACCCTCGCGCAGCACCGGATTTACCGCGCTTCCTAGCACTTTGGCGTATCTAGCGGCCGCGTCTTTTTCCTCCGGAGTTTTTGGCTCGGACGGGCATGGCGGCAGATCGTAGCCTTTGGCGCGAAGCTCCGTGATAGCGGCGTTTAGCTGAGGCAAGCTAGCCGAGATGTTTGGTAGCTTGATGATATTTGCGCGCTTTTCTTGCGTCAAATTTCGCAGCATCTCCAGGTCGTCGCTCACGCGCAGATCAGGCGGTAGCTTGTCGTTAAAAGCGGCGATGATCCGCGCAGCCAGCCCTATGTCGGCCTGCTCTATCTCTATGCCGCCCGCGCGCAAAAACGCCTGCAAGATCGGAAAAAGCGAGTAGCTCGCAAGCAGCGGGGATTCGTCGGTTCTAGTGTAGACGATGTCGCTCATTTTTTCTCCTAAATAAATTTCGCAAAATCTTATCCAAATTTATATTAAAATGCCTTTTGATAGGCTATTTTTGGGAATTTATCGCGCCCACGTGCTCCTCATAGGTAGCGCTAAATTTATGCTTGCCCGTCTTTTTATCGCGAACGAAGTACAAAAACTCGCTCTGCGCGGGCCTTATCGCCGCCCTGATCGCAGCTAGTCCCACGGTACAGACGGGGCTTGGCGGCAGGCCTTCGTTTAGATAGGTGTTAAATTTGCTTTTATCGCTTCGTATGCGCTCGGCCGTGACCGTCTCGTGCGAGTAGAGTCCGTAGTTTAGGGTGCCGTCCATTTGCAGCTTCATGCCCTTTTTTAGGCGGTTTTGGATGACGGAGGCCACAAGTGGCATCTCATCCTCGCTCGCGGCCTCTTTTTGCACGACCGAGGCAGTAACCAGATACTCGCTCCAGCGCTTTTCGTCGTAGCTTCCCAGCAGCTCGGTCGCCGTTTTTTCGTGGGATTTTTCAGATAAATTTACCAGATGCGCGGCTAGCTGCTCTTCGTTTACGCCAAGGGGCACTTTGTAGGTTTCAGGCACCAAAAAGCCGTCTTCTAGCGGGGCAAATTTTGCGTAAAATTCGTTTAGCTTTGCCTCGCTCAAATTTAGCTTTTTTGCGACCTCTTGCAAAAACACGGCCGTCGTTTCGCCCGGAATCAGCGTTATTTGCGTTAGGGCCGCCTTTGCGGTCGTGAGCTTATATAAAAAATCAAGCTTGCTAAGCTTTGCCGCACCAAGGTCTATCCAGCCTGCTTGCACATGCCCCATAGCGCGCAAGATCGCGGCGTCAAATTTATTTGCGTCCGTATTTTTTTCGCTTAGATATGATATAATCGCAAGCGTACTGCCCTGAGGCACGAAAATGACCTCGCTCACGCTCACCGGGCGGCTAAGATAAACAAGAAAGCTCAGAAAAAATATGAAAATCATCTCGCTGATAATGAAGAAAATTTGGCGCATTTTGATCCCCGCGGTTTTGATATTCGTCATTTTTATAGCCGTCCTAAAACACGGAGTCGAGATAGAAAATATCGACGCGGGCGACTTTAAAATAGAGCAATTATATATAAAACTCGATAAAAAAATAATTTTACGCGCGCAAAATATAGAGATACCTAAACAAAGCGCCAAGGATAGCTCCGAGGACGCGCTGCTAGATCTATCCAAAAACATCGTCTGGATCGATAGGCTGTTTGACGAAATCCTACTCGAGCGCGTCAAATTTTTAAACAGCGAGTCCACGCTATTTTACAGAGACGACGTTTTTTATCTAGATAGCCCGTTTTTGGCGGTTAGCTCAAATTTCAAAGACACCGAAGATGGCATAACCGCAAACGTTTATCTACTCGAGTTTAAGGACTTTAACATCACTTTAAGCGGCGTTAGCAATGCCGATTTGAGGCGTCAAATTTACGATTTTAACGGTACGTTTTCAAGCCACGAGCTAAACGGAAACGCTACCGTAAATCTCAAAAAAGCCGAGCTAACATACGAGCTAAGCGACATAAACGCGACTAGCCTACGGGGCTTTATGGACGAGCTGGGCGCAAAAACTGGGCTAGATAAAGAGATAAAAAGCTGGATCTACGGCTACATCACGGCGGATAACTACTTCGTAAAATCGCTTCGGGGTAGATTTGACCTAAACAAGCAAGAACCCTATCTAAACGAGCTTAGCGCGCAGGGTTTTTCTAAAAACGTAAAGGTTAAATTTCACGAAAAACTACCCGCCGCCACAGCCGAGGGAGTCGATGTTGAGCTAAAGAAAGGCTCGCTATTTTTCACGCTAAAAAATCCAAAATGGCAAGGCAAAAATTTAAATGGAAGCAGTCTTGAAATCTATAAAATTTTCGAGGAAAAAGGCGCGGGACTCACGCTAAATTTGCAAACCTCGGCCATCTACGACAAAAGCGTAAACTCCATACTAAAAGCCTACGACATCGAGGTTCCCGTTGAGCAGCTAAGCGGCAAAACGGACGCCAAACTCACGCTTGATATCAAATTTGATCCGCTAGAAGTGACGCCTAAGGGCAAATTTAAGATCACCGGCGGGCAAACTCTGATCGCGGGAGCTAAATTTAACGTCGAAACCGCAGACGTCGAGCTTTTAAACGACAAGCTAAAGGTAAATGCGAAAAATACGGGGATGGACTTTTTTAGCGCGGACGTGGCGGTAGACCTTGATCTAGGCAAGCTTGCAGGCGACATAAACGGCACGCTAAAAGGGCTAAATTTGGCATTTGGCAAGAGCGAAATTTTAAAGCTAAACGCGATGCCGTTTGCGGCTAGGCTTGATTTTAGCGGCAAGGATACAAAACTAGATATCGCTTCGCCGGCCGCTGTGGGTTTAAAATTCGGCGCGCAAAACGAGATAAATTTACCCGACGCGCGCGATCTACTGCCCTACTCGCCGCTGCTAAAAAGCCTAAAAATATCAGAAGGCGGCGTAAATATAAAAACCAAAGATTTTGAAAATCTTAGCATAGAAGCTAACGGCGTTAAATTTGAAACTCCGCTGTTTAAAAAAGACGGCTCGCCCTACGATGCGGATAGCTTTGCCATTGACGTAAACGCAAAGGGCGCAACGGGCAAGAGCAAAAGCGGCGGGTTAAATTTCAAAATCGCGGGCGGTAAAACGGAGCTTTTTATAAAGGAGCTTGATCTGGCGCTTAGAGGAGATGAAAATTTGACCGACAAAGACGGCGACATCGAGTTTGAAGCCAAGGGTTCGAAGCTGATTTTAAACGACTTTAACGCGACTCTAGACCTGCTAGCCTACAGCGGCCAGAGTGCGGGCGGGACGGTGAGATTTGACGCAAAGCCCGCTCGCGGCAACTTTTCGCTCGTAAAATCGGACAAAAAATTTGAAATGTGGGCAAACGACATCAGAGGCGAGTTTATCAACTCGATCTTTAACATCAAAAGCTTTGAGGGCGGCAGCTTTAAAATGCGCGTTTTAGGCGGCAGCACCGATGATTTCAAAGGCGAAGTAAGGCTAATCGGCGCCACGCTAAAAGACTACACGTTTTACAACCAGCTTCTGACGTTTTTAAACTCCGTGCCGTCCCTGCTCGTGTTTAAGACGCCCGACTTTGGCGCGGACGGGTATCCGGTGAAATTCGGCAAAATTTTATTTGAGAAAAAAGGCGATGTATTAAAATTCCTAGCCATCGAGCTAGAAAGCTCAAGTGCCGATATCGGCGGACACGGCACGATAAATCTCGCAACCAAAGAGATCGACGTGGATCTGGAGCTAAAACTGCTAAAAGACGCCAGCTCCATCATCGGCAAGATCCCGCTCGTAAATCAGATCGTGCTGGGCAAAGACCGCACTCTCTCGACCGTCATCAAAGTGCGCGGGACGCTGCAAAAGCCGCAGTACTCGACGCAAATCCTGCAAGACGCGCTACTTTCGCCGTTTAAGATAATCAGAAACGTACTCGAAGCGCCGTTTTTGATATTTGAGTAAATTTCACGAGATTTCAGGCGTCTGCGCCGCTAGTTTGCGGGTTAAATTTAAGCCAAATTTGATACCCAGCGCCGCTTGGCTGCGCAAGGCGCTCGCTGGGTATCGGCAAATTTAATCAAATTTGCAGTCTTTGATATTTCTAAATGGCAAGCATGAGCACTACACTTAAAAAACCGAGTCGCAAACAAAATCCAAATAGCAAAATTTCGCCCTTAAAATAGAGTGGGCTCGCTGCGGATTTTTATAAATTTGTAATCTTTATAGGCCGTGAAAATCGCGAGCAAAACGCAAAAACGTCGCTGCGATACTTCGCGCCGCAAAGTCAAAATCGCACCCGCGCCAAATTTGATAAAAACGGCGCCAAGGCTAGCAAGATAAAACCGGCGTAGGCGTATAGTATACAGACGCGCTAAATGCGCTCAGGGCAAAAACGGCACTAAAAATTAGCGCGCCGACCGTAGATTTTGCACATTTCTTGTAAATTCACGGCGGGTTTTGGCGTTTGGCGCCGTCTTGCCGGGACTACGATTTTTATTAAATTTGCTTGCGTTTTAAATTTTATCGCTAGCGGCTCGGACGTTTTACGGCGTCAAATTTAGCCTTTGATCTCATCGTCAAAAAGCTCGCGAACGTCCACCCAAAAGCTTTCTGGCATAAAAATCGGCGAGTCCAAAATTTCCAGCAAACCGTCCCTAAAAGACAAAAACTCCGCGACTCTTTGGAGCCCGTCAACGGTTTTTATACTCATGTCCGCTAGCCGCTGCACCTTTACGAGCTGCATTTTATCAGCTGTCCACTCGGCAAATGCCAAAAACCGCGAATCGTCCGAAAACGTAAAACACGCCGTAGCCTGCTCGCTAAGTAAAATTTGCTCAATCTCGCCGCTTTGGCTAAATTTTACGTTTTTGCTCTCGCTCTCGCTTTCTTCGCGCTTCAAATTTAAACCTTGCGCCTCCGCGCTCGCGTAAAGCCGTAGCTCGCCCAAACTCGGCGCGCCCATGGCTATCTCATGACCTTCAAATTCCGCGCTAAATTTACCGTCCGCGCTGCACTCTTTTGCGCTGTAATTCCAAGCAGAACCCATTTATTTCCTTTCAAATTTATCTGCGCATTTGCCTGCGCCGCACAAATCTCGCGGTCTCACGGCTCAAAATCAAAGCAGTAAAAATCATCCACCTCGCTCCAAAGCTCTTTGAGCGACTGCCCGTCTATCTGAGGCGCAGCGTAGAGTTCTTGTAACGTGGAGAAATACCGCTCGCCGCTCGCATTTGCGCCGGATTCGTCCGCGCACCTTTGAAACGAGCAGCGATCCGCATAGGCGATGATTATATACTCTACGCCGCGCAGGCGAAAGCTAAGCTCGGGCTCGCCGCCATCGACCACGCATTTTAACAGCATTTGCTCTATGGTTTCAAATGAAAATTTGGGCGTTTGACTTCTTTTTAAATTTATTTTGCCGTATTTTTAAAGGTAGAAAATGCGTAAAATTTGCCGTGTTTTTGAAAGTAAATTTTAAAAATTAGCTCAAACTTGAGCACTGAATTTGAGCTAAAATTTGCGGCAAAATCACCGCATCTCAAGGCGCATGAGGTGCATATCCTCGCCGCCCGTGACCTCAAGCTGCTGCGAGCCGCAGGCCGGACAGGTGAAGTCGTTTTCGCTAAGCTCGCCGCTAAAACCGCAGCTTTTGCACTCCACGGCGACGTTTTGCAAGGTGATTGCAAGCTCGGCATTTTCGCAGATCGTGCCCGTTTTATAAACCTCAAACGCGCTTTCTAGATAGTGAGGCTCGACGCCGCTTAGCCGCCCGATACGCACCTCAAGGCGTACGACCTCTTTTGCGCCGTTTGCGGCGGCGTTTTTCTCGCAAAGCACGACTAGGCTTTGGACTATACTTAGTTCATGCATCAGATTTCCTTGATTGCGGACGTAGCGGATTTTATTTTTACGCACGCGTCTAGGGCGTAAATTTGATAATTTTTGCGAGACAGCTCTCGTGCCGCGCAAACCCGAAAATCTAGCGCATCTAAATTTGATCTAGCCATCGCCGCGCCTAGCATATTCGAGGCAGCAGCTCGCCCTTTGGCGCTTCTAAAAAGCGCTTCGAGCCGTATGCGTTTTGCAAGATGACGCGGCCGTTTGCGGTACCTAAAATCTCGCCGATCGAGGCTGCGTTAGCGTCAAATTTGCGCAAAATCTCAAGCGCGCGCGCCTCGTCTTTTTCATCTACGGCTAGCACGAACGTACCCTCGTTAGCTAGCTCATAAGGCTCAAAGCCAAACAGCTCGCAAACGCCCGTCACTTCGTCGCTGACCTTGATATCCTCCTCGCGCACGAGGATGTCTAGGCCGCTAAATTTCGCCCATTCGTTTAGCACCGCCGAGAGTCCGCCGCGCGTCGCGTCGCGCATACAAAGAGGCTTCACACCGCCTTCTATTAGCGCCTTTACTACGCCCACTAGCGCCTTGCAGTCGCTTTTTAGCTCGCTTTGCAGATCCAGCTCCTCGCGGCTGGCCAGTACTACTGCGCCGTGTCTACCCACATCGCCCGAGATCAGGATTTTTGCGCCCGCGCGCAGGCTTTTTAGCTCCACGCCCTCGCAGACGATCTCGCCGATACCGCTCGTGTTGATAAAAATTTTATCGCATTTACCGCGCGGCACGACCTTCGTATCGCCGCAGACGATTTGCACGCCGTTTTCGCGAGCGACAGCGGCTAGCGAGCCTAGCACGCGCTCTAGCTCGGCTATCTCAAGCCCCTCCTCGACGATTAGCGCGCAGCTTAGGTACTTTGCCTCAGCACCCACCATAGCTAGGTCGTTTATCGTGCCGCATGCGGCGATCTTGCCGATGTCGCCGCCGTTAAAAAATATCGGCGTAACCACGAAGCTATCGGTGCTAAAGGCTAGTTTGCCGTTAAATTTGGGCGTCAAATCTGCCGAGTCGCCAGCATTTTCGTCTGCGCGAAAATCGCCGAAATTTAATATCGCGCTATCGTTGCTCTCGCGCAAAATTTCATTGTCGAATATCCTAAAAATCGTCTCGTTTATAAGCGAGTTCATCTCCTCGCCGCCGCCGCCGTGGCTTAGCATTATCTTGCTCAAATTTGCCTCCTCTTAGCCCGCGCTTTTGACGTCGCCGTATTTGTAATATGCCGCGCACGCGCCCTCGCTAGAGACCATGCACGAGCCTACTGGGGTTTTTGGCGTGCAGGCTTTAGCGAAAATTTTGCAGTCAAAAGGCTTTGCGCGCCCGCGTAAAATTTCAGGGCAGATACAGGCCTTGCTCTCGCCTTTGCTTTGCACGCTACAGTCAAATTTGACCCTCGCGTCAAGCTCGGCGTACTCGGAGCGCAGCTTCATACCGCTTTGCGCGATCACGCCAAGACCGCGCCATGAGAAGTCGCACGGCTCGAAAAACTCGTCTATGAGCGCCTTTGCTTTTTGATTGCCCTCGCGCGTGACGACTCTGGCGTATTCGTTATAGACCTCGTGCGTGCCCGCGTTTTGCTGGCGGACGAGATTTAGGATGCCGTCCATCAGATCAAGCGGCTCAAATCCGCTAACCGCGATAGGCTTTTTATACTCGGCCGCGATGCTCTCGTAGATGCCATATCCCGTGATCACGCTCACGTGGCTAGGGCCCAAAAATGCGTCGATCTTGACGTCTTCGTCGTTTAGGATCGCTCGCACGGGTGCGGGGACCGTAACGTGATTTATATGGAAAAATAGATTTTTTATCCCGAGCTCCAGCGTTTTTTGGACCAAATTTGCGCTCATAGGCGTCGTCGTCTCAAACCCGATCGCAAAAAATATCACGCTCTTTTCGGGATTTTCGCGCGCGATTTTGATACAGTCTAGCGGGCTATATAGCGCTCTGATGTCACAACCTTCGCCGCGCAGCTTTTGCAGGCTGGTCGAGGAGCCTGGGACTCTGAGCATATCGGCTAGAGTGCACAAGATGGTGCCGGGCATCTGGGCTAGCTTGATCGCCTCGTCTATGCGGCTCCTTGGCATCACGCAGACGGGACAGCCGGGGCCGTGGACGAAATTTATATGCTCGCCCACTAGCTGAGGCAGGCCAAATTTCATGATCGAGTGCGTATGTCCGCCGCAAATTTCCATGATGTTTAGCGGTTTTACGCTCTCTTTTTTGATGAGTTTTGAAAGCGCCAAAATAAGCTCTTTATCGCGAAAATCATTGATTAGATTCACGCTTTTTCCTTTGCGTTTGGCTCATTTGCCGCCGCTTGCATGGCGCCTAGCCCGGCGTCGCCTTCGTCCGCGCCGATCTGGCCGCTCTCCATATCTTTGGCGATTTGGCGGTAGATTTCGATACTCTCTAGCGCAAATTTCGTATCGATTTTTTCCATCGCGTAGCCGACGTGGATGAGTACGTATTCGCCCACGGCTACGGGCTCGGCGATGAGATCGAGGCTCACGCGGCGACTCACGCCTAGCGTCTCGACGGTAGCGACGTTATCTTCGTCGATCGCGACCACTTTTGACGGGATTGAGAGGCACATTATCTAAGCTCTTTTTTAAATTTTAAGAAATTTAGCCACTTCTCCATACCTTCGCCGGTTTTTGCATCTAGCTCGATAACATCGACCTTCGGATTTAGTTTGCGAGCCTCTTTGACGACTTTTTTCAGGTCAAATTCAAAATGCGGCAACAGCGAAGTTTTGGTTATCACGATGAGATCGGCGGCGCGAAACATGACCGGGTATTTAGCCACTTTATCGTCGCCTTCAGGTACTGAGAGCAGCACGACGTTAAAGTGCGAGCCGACGTCGTAGCTAGCGGGGCAAACGAGGTTGCCGACGTTTTCTACGAAAACTATATCAAGGCCCTCTAGCGGCAGATGATGAAGCCCCTCGTGCACCATAAAGGCATCGAGATGACATGCCTGCCCGGTCGTGATTTGGTGGGCTTTGCCGCCAGCTTTTATTATGCGGTCGGCGTCTTGGTTGGTTTCTAGATCGCCCTCGACGACGCCGATTTTAAATTTACCGCTTTTTATCGTAGCTTCTAGTAGCGTTGTCTTGCCGCTGCCGGGGCTGCTCATGAGATTTACGCATAAAATCCCGTGCTCGTCCAAATGAGCGCGGTTGTGCGCGGCCTCTTCGTCGTTTTGGGATAAAATTTTCGTTATCACCTCGACCGTTTTGCTCTCGTTTAGCGCAGGGTGCGCGTGGCCGTGACTATGCTCGTGAGCCGCGCCGTGTCCGTGCTCGGCGCCGTGATCGTGAGCGTGCGAGTGGGTCGTGCCGTCCGCGTGAGTATGGGTATGGTCGTGTCCGCCGAGCGAGCATCCGCAATCTTTACACATTTTGTTTCTCCTTAGCGATTTTTTGGGGTTATTATACTCTTAGATGTTAAAATCTCGCTTTAGTTTCATACCTTGCGGATATTATTTCGTTGCGTTTTATTTATATTTTTGAGATTTTTGTGGCGGCGGCGAGATCGGTCAAATTTGACACAAATTTGAGCCACGTCAAATTTTATGGCTCAGGCTAAATTTGACTTCAGATTAGCCTAGTCAAATTTAGCCCTCTTTGCCAACAAATTTAATGTCCGCGAGACTCGCCCGCGTTTGGTTTTTCTACTACGATATCCTTGATGCGAGCTTTGCCGTTATCCATCACGCTGATGACGGCCGTGGCGTTAAACTCCATCATATCTCGCTCCATCTGCTGCGCTTTTTTAGGCGGCATAAAAAAGGCCTCGATGCCGAAATTTGCGGTATTATAATCAACCCTGCCAGCTAAAAACGTCCCGCCGTTAGGCCGCTCGAAGCTATATCTATCAAATTTATACCTGCCGTCTTTGTCCTGCTTTAAAACGGCGTAAATTTTAGCACCGTGCAGCTGCTGCCTTTTGCTTAAATTCGAGTCTCTTTTGTCCAGCTCGTAAACGCTCGCAAAGCCGTAGCTAAGGCGCACGTAGTC
>NZ_CALHXD010000228.1 GCF_938040115.1 uncultured Campylobacter sp.
TAACTGCCGGCGTCTGGCTAAAACTAAGCGCGAAAAACGAGATAAAGCTCGTGATAAACGCGGCAAATATCCCAAAAACTCGCTCCTGCCGCGACAAGTCGTCGTTTAGCGCAAAAATGAGATAATCGATCCCGACCGCGCTTGCCAAAATGAGCCCGAAAATCGCAAAAATATTTACGTGGACGCCAAGCGCCGCAAAACCGCAAAGCACGGCTAGCACGCCAAGCGCGATGACGCTCATAACCAAAAGCGAGCGCGCCGCCCCGAAAAACGCCCACAAAAGCGCAAACGCAACCAAAAATGTACCGCCTTTTAGCGCCGCGGCCCAGGCCTTAGCCTCGGTCAAATTTTGATTTAGCGCGCCGACAAAATCCACGCTAAAAGCGCCGTTTGCCTTTAAAATTTTATCCGTTTTAGCGCCGCTTGCAAGCCCCTCGGCGTATACCGCAGTGCTGTTTGGGCTAGGCAAAAACCGCGTCAAATTTTTTGCCGCGTCAAATTTTAAAATCTCGCTAACGCCGATAGTTTGAGCGTTTGCGATCTTTTCTAGCTCGGATTTTACTAGCTCGCTAGGCAAACCAAACTGTGCGTAAATTTTAAATATTTCCTCGTCTTGCGCGGCCTCTTTAAAGATATTTTTTACGGTTTCCTGCTCGGCCAGACTTAGGATAAATTTAGAAACAGAAGCGTAATCTTTGACGAGATTTGCCTGCTTTAGCTCGCGCATTAGCCGCTTTTCGTCGCCGACCGGGTCACTGCCGCCCTTTAGCACGATGACGGAGTTTTGCGGCGCGGCGCCCGTTATCTCGCTGATCTTTTTAGACTGCTCCAGTAGCTGCGCGGGCGAGCTTGCGTAGTCTTTGATCTGCTCTGGCGCGCTTAAACTTTTAAAATTTAACGCCAAAATGAGGCCGCAAAGCGCAAATACTGCGAGGAAAATTTTTAAATTTACCGCTCCCGCCGCACGCTCGCAAACTCTCGCAAATTTATCAAAAAACCGCGAAAACAAGGCGCTTTGTGAAAACGTCGCGCCCTCAAATATAAAAGGCAAGCAAAAATATGTAAATAAAAACGCCCCGAGCAACGTAAATAGCGAAAATATCGCCGTTTGACGTAGTAGCTCTAGCGACGAAAAGGCAAAAACGCCGTATCCGCTCATCGTGATGCAAAGCCCGAGCAAGAAAATTTTAAGCATCGGACGCACGCTCGCGGCCGCCACCGGCGCGTTTTGATTTTTACCCAGCCAGTGCAGCGCAAAATCAAACATCAGCCCGACCAGGCTTGTGCCGATAACCACGACCATGACGCTAAGGCTCTCGTAGATCAAAAGCGAAGCCGCAAGCCCGCACGCAAAGCCGAAAATCGCGACGAAAACGACGCAAAAAATGCGCAAATTTTTAAACGCGAGTAGCAAAAAAATCGCGCAAAGACTAAGCGAAACCACGCTCATAACGGCACCTTCTTTGTCGCCGCCCGCTTTTCCGTAGGCTCCGTATAGCGCGCCGCAGCTAGCGTAAGCCTGCGCTCTGTCCTGCGCCGCGAGCTCGCGTACGCTTTCATAAAATTTGATCAAATTTCGCGGCTCGTAGCCAGGCTTTAGACGCGCTTTTACGAGGTAAAATTTACCGCCCTCATGCGCGGCTTCTAGCATCAAATTTGACAAATTTAGGCTGATTTTTGAGCCATCCAGGCTCATGTGCGAGCTCAAGGCAAAAAAATCATCCTTCGCGTTAAGCGGCTTAAAGGCGAATTGATTAAATAAATTTTGCGCACTTTGTCTGAAAAACTCGTTTTTGTCTTTTACTAAAAGCTCAAATGTTTGCTCGTTTAAAAGCGCGATTTTTAGGGCATTTAGCTGAGTTAGATAGGATGTTAAATTTACGTCCTGCTTTGCGCGGTACTCCTCAAAAACTCCGCTTTGCACGGCTAAATTTTCGCTTTTTTCTAAAAACTCGGGCGAATCTGAAGCTAGCAAAAACTCGCTAGAAGCGCTATCAAGCATCGATTTTAGCGCGGTTTGCTCAGTAGAGTTTTCAAATTTTACGAGAGAAAAGATATCCGCGTTTATCTTTTTCGCGTTTGTAAAACAAACGGCGAGCGCGGCCAAAAACGCCGCTAAAAAGATAAAAAAACGCGCGGATTTTTTCATTTTACGTTGTAAAAATCATTTACCGTTTTATCGCCGCTAACCTCGTTTAACACGATCTTGCGGACGAATTTATCGCCTCCTACTAAGATTCGCGTAAAGATTTGCTTTAGCAGCAGATTTTTTGGCGTCAGCTCGATCTTCCAGTTACCTTTATCGCCTGAGATTTTAAAGATAAATTCTTTCTCAAGCTCGGCCTTATCGAGCTTTATGATGGATAAAAAGAGCTTTTTATCAAAATTTTGATCGATTTTTATGAGCTGATTGCCGCTTTTTTGAAAGATCCCGCGCTCGTTTATGACGATGCTCACCGCAATCGGGCTTAGCGTGTCGTAGAGCAGCTCGCTTTGGCTGAGTTCAAATTTACCGTAGCTTTTAAACTCCACGTTAAAACCGCTCAAAAACTTCGTCTGAGCAAAATCGCCGCTGATGTTTTGCGTTTTGATTTGAGATTTTATCTCGTTAAAATCAAGCCCCATCAGGCTCGCAGCCAAACTAAAAATTATCGCTATTTTTTTCATTTATATACCTTTTTATTGCATTTTGTAACTCTTGCGGGATCTCAAAGCACGTCTGCATCGCGCGCATATCCACGGCCGCTTGCGAGCTAGAGCCCGTGCACAGCGTCTCGCCCGTTTTTGCGCTTTTTACGACGTAGCCGATCTTTAGAAAGCACTCGCACTCTTTTAGAGTCGCCTCCACCTCGATCTCATCGCCGAAAAACACGGGCTTAATATATTTTGCTTCGATTTTTACGATCGGGTAGGCGTAGCCGTCCGCCCTCATCGCCTCGTAGTCGTAGCCTATCTCCTCTAGCAGCGCGCATCTAGCCGTCTCAAAATACTTCACGTAGTTGCCGTGCCACACGACATTCATGCTGTCCACGTCGTAAAACTGCGCCTTTAGCGCGACTGATTTTGATATCATCTCATCTCCAAAAATCAAAAAAATTAAACCACTGCGCGGGCGTTTGCTTGCAGCGATTTTCTAGCTCGCGGACGTAAATTTGCAGATATTCGCGAGCTGCGGCGACCCTATCTCGCCCTAGCTTTACGGCACTTGCTAGCGGCACGAGCTCGATCCTAAATTTACCGTCTATCTTTTGACACCACAGCGAGCTTATCTTTACGCCTAAAATCCCCGCGATCAGGTACGGACCGTAGTTAAAGCTCGCTTCCTTGCCCAGAAATTTCACCCGCGCGGCCTTATCGCCGCCAAGAGGCGTTCTATCGCCCATTATGCCGATGTGCTGGCCGTTTTCGACGATATTTTTTAGCTCCAGCATTGCGGCAACGTCGAGCTCATTGACCAGCATCATGCGCACGCTGCCGTCGTTTTGGCTGATGCGCTTTAGCACTTCGTTAAACTCGCGCGAGTTTTTGTCGTAAACCAAAATCACCATCCTAAAGCCATCGACGCGCGCGCCCAAAGCCTTACAAATTTCGACGTTTCCAAGGTGCGCCGTGAGCAAAATTTGCCCCTTTTGCGCGCCGATTAGTTCGCTTTTTATACGCTCTAGGTCAATGATTTCTAGCTCGCTATCCTTGATCTTGCCTTTCCAGACTCTAAATTTATCGCAAATGGCTCCGCCAAACGCCTCAAAATGGCTAAAAACGCTCGTGTCTTTTAGCGTCTGCGCGCCCGCAAAAACGCTTAAATTTCGTCTAAACTCGGCGATATTTTTGCGCTCGTTTTTTGAAAATATATAATAAAACCAAACTACGATTTTAACGATAAGCTTTAGCGCAAACTCGGGCAAAATTTGCGACAAAAATAGGCTAAGTCTTAAAAAAAACGCCCCTCCTTTTTCCTGCTTTTCCCACCAGAGATTTTGCTCGGCGTTTTCCTGAGGTTCTACGGAAATTTGAGCGTTTGTCCCATTTTTTTCGCTCGAATTTAACCCGCACGCTCGCCAAATTTTACCCAGCGCAAATTTAGGCAGAGAAAAGAAGCATTTTGCGTGCATGAGGCTGATTAGCGCGTTATCGCGTAACATCTTAAAGTGCGAAACGCCGCCCTTTTCGTAGCGCACGTACGTATCTATCCAGCGCACGTCGATGCCCTGTCTTACGGCATTTACGAGGATCTCGATGTCAAATTCCATCCTATTTGTTTTGCTTTTTGCTGCCGCTTTTTTAAGCTGCTCTAAAGGATAGACGCGAAAGCCGCACATAGCGTCTTTGACGCCAAGACTTAGCGTATTTATCGCGACCCAAAAATTCGTGATCTTCCTGCCGTAAACGCGGGATTTTGGCGCATCCTCGCCGTAGATGGGATTTGCGCAGACGATACTTTGCGGGTGCGCCTGGCTCTGCCTCAAAAACTCGCCGATGAGCGCAGCGTCGTGCTGAAAATCGGCGTCGATTTGTAAAACGTGACTAAAACCGCGTTCCAGCGCAAATTTAAACCCGTCCTTCATCGCGATGCCCTTGCCGCCGTTTTGCTCGCGCGTGAGCAGCAAGATACCCTCCATTCGCTCAAGCTCTGCTAAAATTTGCTTGCTAGCCTCGTCCGAGCCATCATCCACGACGATAACTGGCAGCTCGTAGGCTTTTAGCGCGGCGATCAGGGCTTTGATATTTTGCGGGTGATTGTAAAATGGCACTAAAAACGCAAATTTATTCAAAGCGCAGCCCTGCCCGTCGAGCATTTTTCGCCGTTGCAAAACAGCTCAAAATAAAGCTTGTCGCCGCGTTTTTCAAAACAAATTCGAAGCAAATCGCCAGGTCTTACAAACTTCATAAATTTTAGATTTTCCACCGTATTAAGGCCGCTAACGTCGATACCCACGCCGCTAGCTAGCTCAAAGACGTAGTCAAGCTGCATGAATCCCGGCAGCAGCGGTAAATTTGGAAAATGGCTTTCAAAAATCTCAAGCCCTGCGTGCATGATAGCGCTAAATTCGTATTTTTGCGCGTAGTTTTCGAGCCGATCGCCACCCTCGTCAAATTTAGCGCAGACATCGTTTGCATTAACCGCGCCGCAGTTTAAACCGCTCGCTAAATTTTGGCCGTTTTTATAAATTTGATCGCCGCGAATTTCGCCTGCTTCATCTATCGCCCCTCCGATCCAAGCTGGCTTAGGGCTAGCAAACAGCGCGATTTCAAATTCGCTTTTTTCAAATTTACCCTGCTGATTTCGCGGCATTTTTTCTACTATTTTAAAGTATCGGACGCTGTTTTTAAACTCGAGCTTCAAAAGCTCTTTTAGCTCGGCTACCACGCCTTTTTTGCCGATTTTTCTAAATTTTTTAAGCCCCTCGCCGTTTAGCTCTAAAAGCGCGGCGATGCGTTTAAATTTCGGATGCGGCGCGCAGTAGCAGTCCGCGAGCAAGCCGCTTTCTAGCAGCTTTGCTTCGATGCTCTCTAGGCTCACGCGCTTGTCGTTTAGCTTGACGATGCGGTCTATCCTGCCCTGTAGCGCGAGGCGGCCCTCGTCGATGCTGGCCGCGTCGTTAGTCTGAAAAAACTCGCACCAAGGCGAGCTCACGTTTAGCGCGCCCCTATCGTCCAGCCCCGCGTCCACCGCGCCAAATAGCCTAAGCCCGCACCCATCGTCTTTAGCCACTATGCCCGTTTCCGTGCTGCCGTAGATCTCGATGATACGCGCGTCGCAGATTTGGCCCAGCTCGCCTCTTAGCTCCTTTTTTAGCGGCGAACCCGCACTTACGATCCCGCTTAAGCCTTTTAGCGCGCTTGCGGCGGGGCTTTGAGTTAGAGTCCTAAGTAGCACCGGACTAGTGATAAATACGTGATTTGCAAGCTCTAATCCCAAAATCGCCTCGGGGTAGTTTAGCTCGTCCGCGATGACGCGCGCGCCTAGCACCAGCGGTGAAAAGACCTTAAACGTTAGCCCAAACATGTGCCTATGCGAAACGCTCGAAAAAAAGGTATTTTGCTCGCTAAAATTTAGCTCGGCGACTAAATACTCGCTCTCTTTTATCATCTGCGCGAGCGTTTTTTCTATCATCTTGCTTTTGCCGCTTGAGCCTGAAGTTTGCAGGTAAAATTTAGCCTGCGGATCAAATTTAAGCCCCTTTGCGGACTCGTTTGCAAGAAAATTTAAAAAATTTTCGTCGTTTACGGCGGTCAAATTTGGCTCATAGATCGACTTTGCCAGCACGCAAGGCGCGGCGCCCGCCAAAAGCGAGCCGAAAAACGCGGCGTAAAATTTAAACGCGTCGTCAATGTAAATTTGCAGCTCTTTTATACCGTTTTTTTCCAAAAATGCGGCAAATCTAAGGCACGCGTCAAAGACGTCGCGAGAGTCGTCCGTAAATCTAAAATTTTTTAAATTTTCCTCAAAGCTCATTATTTTTTATAAATCTCTTTCTAAACAAAATTTCCCCGAAAAATAGCGCCCCCATCAGCGCGTAAGAAACCGCGCCGCTGTAAACGCTCCAGTAAAATTTATCTTCCATCAAGGCTAGCGCGAGCGAGAAGGCGGCATTAAAAACAAAAAACGTGCACCAAATTTTAGTCAAATTTCGCGTATAAATCACGCCTTTTTCGTCCAAATTTGGCTCTTTTAGCCTTGCGATTTTTGTGATGACGGCTTCGTTTTTTAAGCTAAAAGCAAAAAACGCCAAAAACGCCAAACTCACAAAAACAGGGTAAAGATACGCTAAAAATCCGCCTCTAAAAATCATACAAACTATGAAAAAAACGGCCGCCGCGATGCTAAGCCTCCTCTCAAAACCGCTTGAATACGCCGCGCGCGCTATCCACAGCGCAGCCAGCACCCAAACGACCCAAAAGGCAAAATTGCCCGCGAAAAATAGCGCGAACGGGTAGATGACGCTAACTACGCTTAGGACGATTTTAAGCTTGCTCGTCAAATTTTTTAGCCACCGCGTTTACGATGTCTTCGAGCGTTTTTACGTTTTTAAAATCTTCAGGCATCAATCGGTGGCCCGTTTTGCGCTTGATGTGATCTATAAGATCGATCGCGTCGATGCTATCTATCTGCAAATCCTCGTAAATGCGCGTTTGTGGCGTGATTTTGGCCTCCTCTATCTCAAAAAGCTGCACGAGCGCTGACTTTAAAATCTCAAAAATTTCTTCCTGCTTCATCGTTGTTTCCTATTTTCAAAGATGTATTGCGCGAGGCTTTTTACGCTGTAAAAAATCTCTTTTAAATTTGCCGTTTTAGAGTCCAGTACCAGGCCGTAGTTTTTTTGCACCGCAAGGCCAAGCTCTAGCGCATCGACGCTATCAAGACCTAGCCCTTCGTTAAAAAGCGGAGCGTTCTCGTCGATATCGCTTGGTTTCATATCCTCTAAATTTAAGCTCTTTATGATGAGCTCTTTTATCTCATCTACTAGTTCGTTCATTGTTTAAACTCCTTTGTATAATTTTCGCTGATAAAAGCGTGTAGCTCTCTAGCTCTGATCGGGTTTGGCCTATCCGCGCAAAACCCGTCCAAATTTAGCCTAAAAAGCTCTTTGAACTCGTATTTTATCATAACGCTCGGGGTTTTGTACCAAGGCTCGTTTTTTTTGAGGCTGGGCGGGTCCATTTTGATAGCAACGGCGACTAGCTGTTTTGCCGCATTTACCGCGATATAGGCGGCTGCTTTGTGAAAGACTATCTCGCCCGCCGTGCGCGTACCTTCTGGAAATATTATCAAGCTCTCGCCGCTCTTTAGTGCGTCCGCGCTTTTTTGCAAGAGCTCCTCGTTTGCGGTATTTAAGATATATCCGCATGATTTTATAGCCGGAGCTAAGAAAATATTTTTACCAAGGCTTGCCTTTACAACGCAGTTTGCATGGCGAATGAGCGCTATCAAAAAGACGACGTCTAAAAGCGAAGGGTGGTTTGCGATGATTATCTGCGAAGCGGTTCCAAGCTCGTAAGGAAAATTAATTTTAGTGCGCTGATAGCCGCAAATTTGCGTAGAAAATATAAAAAATCTCCAAGCCAAACGCACCAGATCGCGGCAAAAATAGCGGATAAATTTAAATTTATAAAGTCCAAGAAGCGCGACCGGGATAAAGATCAAATTTCCAAGCGCGCAAATGAGTCCAAATAGCGCAAAATTCGCCCCTACGATAAAAATTTTAAACCAGTGACGAGGGCTCATAATCCCACCGCCAAGCGGAGTTTTTATCCACGCTTTGCCAAGAGCATTTTTGCTTCGGATCAAAATTTTGCAGGAATTTAACGAGCAAATTTTCATCCGTTTTGCCGTCCGGTTCGCCTTGAGACAGGCTCAAATTTTCGCCCTCGCTAACTAGCAAACAAACCATGCATGAGGGCGCAAACTCAGCAAAATACTCCTGCGAAATGCTCTCATGATAGGCCAAAACTAGAGCGTTTTTGGCTCCGCTTTTTAGCATCAGATGCGCCTGCACTAAAGCGTACTCTAGCGGCGCGTATGCAGAAACGGCCGAGATCTCGCTGCTATTTTTAAAATTTATCGCTAAAAGCGAGGAAAGGGCGTTGTGTACCGAGAGCGAAAACGAGGTCGGCGATATGAGCTCGCCGTGAGCTAGCGTATTTTGTAGCTCAAAACAGCGATTTATCTCACCCTCATAAGAGCTAAAAACGATAGGCATATCAAGCGGCGCGATGTTTTTGGTTAGATCAAAGGCGCACTTTGCCGCGCGGCTAAGCCTGCGCCGCTCAAGCGGAGGCACGTGCGAGACGTCAAGCTCCCTCTCGTAAGCCACCAGCGTCGTGTCCTGCGCGCCGTTAAAAACTACCGCATCAAAAAAATCGAGTTTAAAATTTAGCCTCATTCGCCCCTCTCGCCGTTATTTTGCGATATCGCCTTTTAGCGTTACGCCCGCCATCAAAGCACCGGCTCCGCACTGAAACTGCGTTTTGGAGTCAAAAGCTTGTTTTTTGTAGTAGCCGGTTAAATTTACCACTTTCGAGCCGCCCTCTTGCACCGCGCGCTCTTGGAAAGTCTTTATCGCCGACAAAAATGCCCACTGGCATGCCTCTTTGTCGCTTTTATTGAAGGCGTTGGTTTTTTTGTTTGCCATTAGGCCGCTTTTGATGATGCCGCCTTTCGTACCAGAGCCGAAGCTTAGCTTGATGTTTGGATTTAGCACCTCTTTTGCCTTTGGCGAGCTTAGCGCCTCCTCGATCGAAAAGTGATGCACGTCGTCGCGCGCGCTCAAATTTAAAGCCAAGGCGCAAACGCCTGCTAAAACTAGTAATTTTTTCATTTTTTCTCCTTATTTCAAATTTGCTTTCAACGCCACCGCAGTCGCCATATTTCCGACTACGCATTGAAATTTATCCTTGCTATCTAGCAACTTATCCTTATAGTTTCCTTGTATGTTTACGACGCTACTTTTGCCCGCGTTTTTAGCCGCCGTTTGCAGATCGACCAAGACCTTAACGAATACGTATTCGCAAGACTCCTTGTAGTTATCCTCGCGCGGGTCTTTTACCGCGTCGCCGAAGCTATTTTCCTCTACCGCGCGGTATTTGTTGCTACGCCTTTGCGATTTTACGGGCTCTAGCTCCTCGTCCATCTGTTTAGAAAACTGCAAGCTTATATCTTTTAGCAGATATTTCTTTGCAAATTTAGACTCCAGCGCACTTGCGATATCGTGCTCGTAAAACTCGTCCTTCGCTGCCGAAAAAGAGCAAATCAAAAGCAAAACGGCTAAAATTCGTTTCATATTTTACCTTCAAATTTTAAATTCTTTTAAATATCAGCGACGTATTTACTCCGCCGAAAGCAAAGTTGTTGCTCATAACAAAGTCCGTATCTATCGCGGTTTGCTCGGTCAGGTAAAAAAGCGGCGCGCAACTAGGATCGACGCGGGTCAAATTTATCGTAGGGAAAAATCTTTTCTCCCGCATCATCATCACGCTAAATATCGCCTCCAAACCGCCGCAAGCTCCCAGCGTATGGCCGAGGTAGCTTTTTAGCGAGCTAATAGCGATCTTATCGCCGAAAAGCTCGTTTGTAGCGATACTCTCGGCGATGTCGCCTTGTTTAGTCGCCGTAGCGTGAGCATTTACGTAGCCGATCTTTTCGGGCGTTAAATTTGCGTCTTTTAAAGCTAAAACCATCGCGCCTTTCATCGTCGCGCTTTGCGGGCGCGTTACGTGCGAGCCGTCGCAGTTTGAGCCAAAGCCCACGACCTCGGCGTAAATTTTAGCCCCACGCTTTACGGCACTCTCTTCGCTCTCTAACAAAAGTATCCCCGCACCCTCGCCCAGCACTAGCCCGTCGCGCTCCTCGTCAAACGGAGTCGGCGAAATTTCAGGCGAGCCGTTTTTCACGCTAGTGGCGTAGAGCATGTCAAACACATATGCCTCGCTCGGGCACAGCTCCTCAGCGCCGCCTGCTAGCATCATGTCGATCTTGCCGCTTTTGATACTCTCGTAGGCGTATCCGATCGCGTGCGAACCGCTCGTACATGCCGATGACGTCGGGATGATGCGCCCTTTTAGCGAGTAAAAAAGCGCGATATTTGCCGCCGTGGTGTGAGGCATCATCTTGATGTATGTATTGGCATTGCACTCGTTTTCGCCGCGCTCGAGCAGTTTTGCCATCGCTAGTATCGACTCGGTGCTGCCCGTAGACGAACCGCACGCGACGCCTAGTCTGCCGTCCTGTACGCTAGGATCGAGGCTCGCGGCGTCTAAATTTTCGCCTCGCATGAGCCCCGCGTCTCTTAGCGCCAAGCCAGCCGCCTCTACGCTGTACATCGAGACAGTGCCCAGGCTTCTTAACTGCTTACGGTCCCACGAGCTAGGGCACTCATAGCCCTCTATAGGTGCGGCCAGGCGGGTATTTAGATCCTCATATCTATCCCACTGCCGCATATATCTCACGGCGTTTTTGCCAAGCTCAAATTTAGCCCTTATCTCCTCCCAGCTCTTACCAAAGGCGCTCACCATGCCCATGCCGGTTATAAAAACTCGCATCAGCAAAGCCCTCCGTTTACGCCGATAACCTGCCTAGTTATGTAGGCTGCGCCCTCGCTTAGTAAAAACTCGACTAAAGGCGCAACCTCGTCTGCTTTGCCCGCTCTTTTAGCTGGGATAGCCTTTAAAATCTCCTCGATCGGCAAGCCGCCGTCCGTCATATCGGTCTCGATGAGTCCGGGTGCGATGCAGTTTACGGTGATATTTCGCGAAGCTAGCTCGGCGGCTAGGGATTTTGCTGCGCCGATGAGACCAGCCTTGCTAGCTGCGTAGTTGCTCTGGCCGCGGTTGCCGATGACGCCTGAGACCGAGCTCATGACGACGATACGAGCGGGCTTTTTGGCGCGGATCATAGGCATGAGAGCGGGCTTTAGGACGTTATAAAAGCCGTTTAAATTCGTATCCACGACACTAAACCAATCCTCGTCCTCGATGCCGACGAAGGTGTTATCGCGCGTGATACCGGCGTTTATCACGACAGCGTAATAAGCTCCGTTTGCCTCTATATCGGCCTCGATCGCCACCCGTGCCGCCTGCGTATCTGCTACGTCAAATTTTAAAGCGCTCAAATTTAACTCGTTTTGTAAATTTAATAGCCGCTCGCTCTCGCTTTTGCCGTGCAGCACGACCTCGTATCCGGCCGCCGCCAGCCGTCTAGCCACCGCTTCGCCGATGCCACGACTTGAGCCCGTTATCAGCACTCTTTTACTCATCTAGTATCCTTTTTACGTATTCCTCGTCCGGGCTTAGCACGTTTAGCGTCGCGCGCGCTCCAAGCTCGCCGTTTACGTAAAGCTCGCAGTCGTAAACGCCAAAACCGCTTGCGTCTTGTATCGAGCAGGCGGCTTCGATGACGACTTCGTCTCCGACCTGTAAAAACGGCTTAAATATCTCAAATTTTCTACTGCCCAGCAAAAAACCCAGTCCAAATTTCATCCCTTTTAGTTCGCGCATCTTTGAGTCGTAGATACCCAGCGACTGCGCCATCATCTCGACGGTTTTGTGCATGGCGAATTTGCCGTTTGAAAGAAATTTATTATCCTCTTTTATCGCGCTTTTGGTTTTTATATGACCCTCTTCAAATTTAAGCACCTCGTCAATAAAAACGATTGCCGTACCGTGCGGGAGATAATCTTCTAGGCTCATTTTGCCCTCCCAAAAACGATCGCCGCGTTATCGCCGCCAAATGCAAACGACAGCGACATGGCCGAATTTACGACCGCTCTTTGGCCGAATTTTACCAAATTTATCCCCTCTATCTCATCATCGTAAACGCCGTCGTAAACGTGCGGCGGCAGCGCGGTTTCGCCCTTAGCGCAAAGCATGGCGCAAAGCGCGCTCTCGATGGCTCCTGCGGCTCCTAACGTGTGGCCGATCAGAGGTTTAACGGAGCTCGCAAAAACGCTCGGCATGAGCGAATGCACGATCTTTGCCTCGATCTTATCGTTTGCCTGCGTGCCGGTACCGTGTAAATTTATATAATCCACGCCGCTTAAATTTGCTGCCTGCAGCGCCTTTTGCACGCACTGCGTTTGCATCTGTCCGCTAAAATCGGGCTGCGTCATATGAAACGCGTCGCAGTTTGAGTGCTCGCCTGCGATAACTACGTTTGAAATTTCATCCCTGCTCGCCACGAAAAATGCCGCGCCTTCGCCGATATTTATACCGTCGCGATTTTTAGAAAACGGATTTGTCTCTCGCGCGCTTAGGATGCCCAGACTATCAAAACCGTTAATTGTGAGCGTATTTAGGCTATCCACGCCGCCGCAGATCACGGCATCGCAGATGCCCGACTCCAGCAGCCTTTTGGCCGTTATGATAGCCTTAACGCCCGACGTACAGGCGGTCGAGACGGAAAACGTAACCGAGCTAAGCTCGTAAAAATCGGCGATAAATTCGGACGGGTTGGCTAGAGAATTTCGGTTTATACCAAATTTTGAAGCGTCGAAAAAACCGGTCGCAGCAAAATCCTTAAACGTTTCGTAGTTTTCCTCCACGCCGCTAGTAGTCGTACCCACGACTATGCCGACGCGGTTTTTGCCGTATTTTTTGATAGCGTCTCGCACGTCTTTATCTATTTGTAAAAGCGCGCTTAAAACCAGAGCGTTCGTACGCGTTTGCAGGTGTTTTGGCGTATTTTGGCTAAATTTAGCCAGCTGCGTGCCGACTTTGCCAAGGATAAAGCTTTTATCCGCTCTAAAGCCTTCGCAAACACTCAAAAACCTCTTTTTGCCGCATAAATTTGCAAAATTTTCCTCTGCATCAGCTCCGGCTGCGCTGATGATGGCGGGCTTGCTAACGTATATCAAGAGCTCTTACCTTAAAATTTTCGTTTTTTACTGCTATGACGGCCTCTTTTTGATTTGATTTTACGATATTTAGCACTTTAATAAAAAGCTCGTTGTAGGCGCTATTTGGCGGTAAAAAGCCGATAGCTTCAAATTCGCCGTTTGGTCTCAAAACTCGCCTAGCTAGCGGAGTGCCCATGGAGTTTATCATCGTAAAATAATAATCCTCTTTTTCATGCGAAATATAGAGCAAATTTGAGCCGCTTTTGGAAATCACTTCAAACTCGCGTTTGTCGAAATTTACGATCTGCGGAACATCAAATTTAGCCTTTGCCGCGCATCCGCCGAGCACAAATGCCACCGCAAAAATAGATATAAAATTTAAAACCTTTTTAAACCGCACTCTTTGGTTGCCTTATTAAATTTTGTTTGTTTTAGAATAATGAACAGATTATATCTTTTTAACCTTTAAAAACAATGCTTGACGCAAAATTTGGTGCACAAGATATGTTTTTAACAAAATTTGCTGATTTTTTGTTTATAAATTTACCTTACAAAATTTTAGTTAAAAAAGTAGAAATCTAAATTTGATAACGATGTTTTGAAAATTTAGATATTTTGATTAAACACATAAACCCGCGCACAAAGCGCTGGTTTGCATTGCCAGTCATGACGCCATATTGGCATTTTAATATATTACCTTTACGACTACCTACGAGTAAATAGCACGTGATGAAATTTTGTTCACTATTGTTTACTAGCATTTGCCAATAGCAATTAGCTACTAATATCTTAAGTTATTTTGATATAGAATTAATTTTGGATTTTGTCGCAGTATAGATACCACAGCTTGAGCCGATTTGGTTAATTGGATGTAATTAGCAAGAGTATTTTGAGTAAACCCTTTCTGATCATTTATCAAAAAGGGTTTACTCAGCTTAATTTTGGGCTCAAATTTGAGCCGCAATAACATAGAATTATTCTGATTTTTTCTTTGTAGGTTTTTTAGATTCGACTTCCTTAACTCCGCTTTCTTCAACTTTTTTCTTTGAAGATTTTGCCTTAGTCTTAACGTCATCAATATCTTTTTCTATTTTATCTTCGCCGGATTTTACTTTATTTTTGATGTTTTTAGAAGCCTTTTCTTCTATGTCAGTTTTAGACTTATCCATATCTTTTACAGGCGCAGCTACTTTGTCTTCTACATCTTTTGTTTTTTTAGCGACTTCTTTTTTGCCCTGTTTTACTTTGTCGGTCACATCATTAACTTCTTTTGCCTTTTTGGATACTTTATCGCTTGTAGGTATTACGCTCGTGCCGCTCGTAGAGATATCGCCTTTTAAATTTTCAAAAGTCTTATCGCCGATACCGTTTACGTTTTTAATATCCTCTATGCTTTCAAATTTGTTTGTTTTTCTATATTCAATAATAGCATCTGCTTTTGCTGAACCAATGCCGTTTAAACTCATAAGCTCCTCTTTTGTAGCGGTATTTAAATTTATAGCGGCAAATACCATCGAAGCGCATGCCAACATTAACAACACAAATTTGTTCATAGTTTTTCCTTTTTAAAAAATTATTTCATATTCTACCAAAAAATAATTATAAGATTATTAAAAAATATTATTAATATAAACCAGTGCTGCAAATGTATTTAAGCAAATCAACTTCTAAATGAAAATCTAAAAATAAAGCTTAACGTTTAGTATAACTAAGAGTTACAAAAAAACGTGGTGTGAACAAAATACATTTTAATCCCACCATTTTCCCCTAAAAATACTTGAATAAAGTTTAATTATAGCTTGAGTACATTTTAAGGTACTTGACTTGAATTTTTCCTTACTTTAGTCTTTGGCTAGACACACTTATAGTACAAATGAGCTGCAGTATCAAGATTATTGCACTAGTTTACATGAATCAAGCCAGGCAAACCGCATATAGTTGCCCTTACTA
This sequence comes from uncultured Campylobacter sp., assembly GCF_938040115.1. GTDB lineage: Bacteria > Campylobacterota > Campylobacteria > Campylobacterales > Campylobacteraceae > Campylobacter_A. The sequence goes on from NZ_CALHXD010000228.1 coordinate 15,282, forward strand.
TCATTGTGCAAAATTTAAAGGCTTTATTGACTAGACGCCTGACAGTATTCTAATTTTTGTTTAAATCATTCTCGCACGCCAATTTAACCACTATAGAAACAGAAAAAACCTTAGTAAGGTTATTTAAAAACATAGTCTCATTACAAGCAATCAAGTTGCTTGAATTTATTCATTAAGTAAAACACAAATTTCTAAAGCCAAAAACCAACATTCCAGAACAAGTTATAAAGCCAAAAACAAATTTACAAAAACAGATAACATATCACAAGATAACCAAACCAAAGA
>NZ_CALHXD010000229.1 GCF_938040115.1 uncultured Campylobacter sp.
CGATACGTATGTGGCGTTTTTGCCGAGATTTTTGATCCAAAACGAGCTAAAAAACGGCAGGCTATTTGAGATAAACATCTCTAAATTTAAGCTCACTCGCTCGGTTTATGCCGCCGCGTTAAAAGAAAACGAGGAAGCGCTACATAAATTTCTAAAGATCAAGACGAGTTTTAATTTTTAATCTGCTTTAGAGAAGGTGTCAAATTTGGCTAAATTTAGCCTTTTCGGCGCGTAAATTTAAAATACTCTCGTGCAAATTTGGCGCAAAATATCCTTGCCGAACCTGGAGATGATCTTGGTTTGGCGATTTTATAACTTCCAAATTTACGGTCAAATTTGACGGTAAATTTAATATCTTTAAAAATGGAAAGTATATAAGAATAAAAGCAAGAGACGGGCAAGAGCCCGTCTGAATAAAATGCGGTTTAGAACGTAAATTCCCAGTTTAGTCTGAAATTTCTGCCCGCAGAGTAGAAGCGATTGATACCTAAACCAGTGGTTCTATCGATCATGTTCATGGTGCCAAACGGCCTGATGGAGCGCGCAGCGTCCCAAGTGATGTATTTTTCGTTAGTTAGGTTATAAACGCCTAGCCTAAACGTCAAATTTTTAATCGGGCGCACGTAGGTTACGACGTCTACTAGCGTGTAGGCGTTACTTCGCCATTTAGAGTGGCTGTTTGTATTATACGGATTGCCATACGGGTCGGTGTCTAGGCGCCAGAACATATTATAGGTGTCTTTTTCTTTTTTGGATGCGACGCTAGTGACGTAGATGTCGGCGCCGAATTTATCCGCAGCGCTTGCGTAGCCTAGAGCGTAGATCGCAGTAGTCGGCTGGATGGCGTTCATCGGCACTTTACCGTCGTTATCCGTTTGTACTCTGCCTTTTTGCAGCGTTAGTTTGTAGCTAGCGTGAAAGCCCTTTAGCGAGTCTGAAATTTGACCAAAATGCAGCATAGAGTTTATCTCAAGACCGCGCACGGTAGCCTTGCTGCGGTTTACGTTACCGTATAGTGCAAAAGGTATAGTGTTGCCGCCGCCGCCCGTGGCATAGCTTTTGGTGCCAAGCGAGATTAGATCTATAAAGTTATCGTATTTGGTCTCAAAAAAGCTAGTTGTTATAAAGCTTTTATCCTCATGCAGCGTCAATGCAAGCTCTTTTGTCTTAGCTATTTCGGGCTTTAGATCCGGATTTGGTTGGATGGTAAAATCAGGATGCTTAAACGCCAAATATAGCTCGTCCGAAGTCGGCGCTCTAAAGCCTTTGGAGTATTTTAGCTGTACTCTAAAGTAATCTAGCGGATCGATGTCGGCTCCTATAGCATAAGAGCTATTAGTAAATTTTTTATCCCTAGCGATGTATTTTATGTTTGCTAGCGCGTTGTTTGGCGCTTCTTGCTTCCATGCATCATGCGCTCTTTGCCACTCGCTTCTATCTGCATAGTCCCACCATTTTGGCTCTGGGCTAGGATTATACGGTACGAAAAGACCTAGCACCATATCGTCCGGGATTTTAGGCGTAGAGCCCGGGACGTAGTTTGGTTTATATTTTATCTTGTCGTAGCGGTAGCCTAAATTTATCCCCAGCCAGTCGTTTACGCGCATATCGTCGTTGAGGTATAGCGCGCCTTCTTTTGTTTTAACGGGGATGAGAAAAGACGTGAGAGGCTCGGTTCTAGGGCAAAGCGCGTAAAGTAGCGTTAGCGGTGCGTTTTCGCACGTATAGGGCGTACCCGAAAAATCCGTGCCTAGCGTCTTAGGCGCCCACCACCGGCTGCTCGTAGCATCGTAGCCTTGCTTGTTCGTCATGGATTTTTCGGTTCTAGCCAAGCTTAGTCCGTATGCGATATCGTGCTCTACGTCGCCCGTTTTGGCGTATTTGTTAAAGTCTAGGTTAAACTGTTTGGTGTTCGTGTCCAGATCGCGCTCTTTCCAGTCGCGGCTTAAGTAGCCCTTGCCGTATGGAGTGATTAGGTATCCGCTCTGCGAGCTTTGCTTAAAGGTCTTACCCGTGCTTGCGTCGGTGTAGCTTTTATCTAGTGGAACGGTTGATTTGACGTACTGGTCGGTGGCGTAGTCGTATTTTAGCACGTCGATATTTGGCTGAGAGCAGTCAAATACCGAGCAGTCAAGCCAAGTGTTGCTTACGTTTTGATTGATACTAAATTTATTCTGATCATGGACGGCTCCTTGGCTATCTACGAGTCTGTTTACCCACGTTAGACCGCCGTACTGCGGATCTACTTCTTGGGTTCTTTGTAAAGTTACTTCGCCGCCGTACTTATCGACAACCTTGTTGTTTTTAACCTGAAGTCCGATAGGATTTGAAATTTCAGCGCAGTTTTCTCCTGCTTGGCAGTGTTCCTCGGTTCTGGCGCGGGATTTGATTTTTTGGTTGGAGTATGTAAATTTCATCGTATCCCACAACGGAGTTTCGCTAAAATTTTCATAGGCAAAAGCGCGATTTTTCCTATCCATCATATCGTCGTTGTATCTTAGACCGGTATCTATGATCTCGTCCCTGTTGCTAGAAAGCGTAAGCGTGTATGATAGGTCTTTGCCTTGAGATCGGTTTTTGTAGGTATCTGACATAAAGGTAAATCTATGCTCCTCGTGAGGCTGGAAGCCTAGCTTAATGAGGCTGCTCGTTTTTTTGATGTAGTACGGGTCGGCCTTTTCTCTGGTTCTACCCAGTACGCTGTCGTCATAGTCTTTGTAGCCGTAGTTTTCCGTCTCGTGATGTCTGCGCTTGGTTTGTACGGCTAGGATGTCAAACCACTTAAACCTACCGGCTAGGGTGTGCGAGTGCATGGTTTGATTATCGGCGGTGTTGTAGCCGCCCTTGTAGCCGTAAAAATAGTCCTTATCTAGCAAAAGATCCCTTGCGTCTTTTGTTTCAAACATTACGGAGCCACCAAGAGAGCCTGAGCCCGTGCGAACTGAGTCTGCGCCTTTTGAAATAGTTGCTTGTTTTAGCGTTTCAAATTCCACGCCGTTGCGGGTGTTGTTAAAGTTTCCGTATCCTTCAAATAGCTCCTTAAAGCCTTGCGAGCTTAGCGTCTGAGCCTGATGGAGGCCGTCAACGGTGATAGCCACGCGGTTTTCCTCCACACCTCTTATCGCGTAGCCGCTCTGACCGAAACGCCCAGCCTCCACGGTTGTTACGCCCGTTTCGTATCGCACTAGGTCTTTGTTATCAGAAACCTGCGTTTTGGTTAGTTCTTTGGCGCTTTTTACGCTTTGGCCGACTTTTTTTTGCATCGGATCATTCTCAGCGCCTGCTTCGCCGCTAACCGTTACTTCTTTTAGCTCGACTTCGGCCTCTTTTGCATTTAAATTTGACAAAAGAAGCAAAGCGGCAAGAGAAAATTTAAGATGATTCATTCCTGTCCTTATTAACGATAGTTTTGATATTCATTTGCTCTTAAATGCGAAATGATAATAAATATTTGTTTATAGTTTGATTAAAAGATTGGAATTTAATTTAAAAATTATAAATCAATTTTTTATATTAAGAAATAAAAGGGTTGCTGTTGGTAAAACCGTTGCAAATAGGATAATATTTTGCTTAAGCAAATTTAGTAAATTTAAGATAAAGCCTGTATCTGACAAAAATCAAACGTAAAGCGCAATAAGCGCTATAAAGCCGTCTGCTCCTGCAAAACCAATATCGCACGGCTCAAATCAAGGAAATGCGCATAAAATAAATCTATAAAAATAGCGTGAGCAAAACGGTGGATAAAAGTTTGCTCACTTTTTAAATAGATCTTTATTGTTTGGGTTTGACATTAACGCCGACATCGACTTTTCAAGCTGATTTTTTTGAGATTTGTAAATAGAAAAATTTACCAAAATCGGGCTGTTTTCCACCAAAATTTGCACGATAGCTCCAAGCGGAAAGCTAACGATGCTGGCGAAATTTTCCTTACCAAAACCCGCCTCGAAGCTCAGCTCGTCTGGAGTTAGCTTGGCGCTGCTAAAAGTGTAGCCGGCAAGCGTAAAGACGATAACGGGCGCCGTAAAAGTGCTCTTAATGTACTCCGGCAGCTCGGGGTTAAATTTGACCAGATCAAGGTTGGCCATCGCCGAAAAGGAGCGGTCGTTTTTTAGCAGATACTCCACGCACTCAAAAACGTGCTCCTTCATCATCGCCGCAAATCTCTCGTCGTCTAAAATCTCATCAAGCATTTTACCTCCTTTTTGTGCCTTTTCTCAAATTTACTGTCCGCAGTCGTGCCGAATTTGGCTTCAAATAAACGCAAAATTTAGCTTCAAATTTATTGCTGTCCCTGACTCGGTTCGGCTCGTCAAATTTGCCCACGCTTTTAAATTTACTCCCCAAAACGCGTCAAATTTATGCCCGTTACGCCTCCTGGCAAAACTCCTCCACTAGCTTTCTAACCTCGTTTATGCCGATTTGCCAAAACGCAGCGTCCTCTATATCAAAGCCGAACATCCCGACCAGCTCTTTTGGCGAGCGCGAGCCGCCCGCGCTTAAAAACTCGGTGTAAATTTGCACGAAATTTTCGCATTTGCCGCTTTTATAAAGCCCAAAAATCGCCAGCACCAAAAGCTGCGCGTAGGAGTAGGCGTAGCAGTAAAACGGCGTATGGATGAAGTGCGGGATGTAACTCCACCAAATTTTATAGTAGTCGTTTAGCGCGACGCTTTGCCCGAACATCTTAGCACTCTCCTCAAGCCAAATTTTATTTAGCTCCTCGGCGCTGATCTCGCCCTCATGCGCGTGAACTCGGCGCTCAAAGGTAGTGAAGTTTATCTGGCGGTAGAGCGTGGCGAAGATATCCTCGATCTTGCCGGCGAGTAGGGCGGTTTTTTCTCTGCCTTTTAGCGTGCTTTTGACGTGATCAAAAACCAGCATCTCGCAAAAGACCGATGCTGTTTCTGCCGTAGTTAGCGGCGTGTCGGCGTTTAGAAATCCGACGCTTTCATAGGCTAGATTTTGATGCGCGGCGTGACCTAGCTCGTGCGCTAGTGTAAAAAGATCCCGCCTCTCGTCGGTGTGGTTTAAAAGCACGTATGGATGGGCTTTTGCGACGCCTGATTGCGAAAAGGCGCCGCCTCGTTTATTTTCGGCCGGATAAACGTCGATCCAGCCCTCTTTAAACGCGCGAGCGGCTATCTCGCCGAATTTCGGGCTAAATTTAGAAAAAGTCTCAAGCACGATTTTTTTGCACTCTTCAAATTTATAAACGCTCTTGCTTTCGCCCAGCGGCGCGTATCTATCGTAGTCGTAGAGCTTTTTAAAACCTAAAATTTTACGCTTTTTTTCGTAAAATTTAATCGGCAGATCAAAGCTCGTCTCGGCGGCCTTTATGAGCGCGTCCACGCTAGCCTTGGTCGTTTGGTTTGAAAAATGCCGAGGACTTTCTGGCAGATCAAATTTCCGCAGTTCGCAGCTAGTTTTTAGGCTGGTTTTTATCATATTATAGATGTAGCTAAGCAGATGCTGCTGCGGCGCTAGTCCGTCTGAGAGGCTCTTTGCGGCCGCTTTTCGCTCGGCTCGGTCTGGGCTGTGAAGCTTGGATAAGATCTCCTCTTCGCCCAGCATTTTGCCTTTAAATTTAAACTTAAGCGCGCTTAGCGTCTCGTCAAAAAGCCGCGAGAAGCCCTCTGCGCCGGTGTTTGCCGTGCGTAGTAAAATTTGCTCCTCTTTTAGGCTTAGCTGGTGGGCTTTTTCTTTTGCGATATTGGCTAGATAGTAGCCAAGTCTTTGGCTTTTGGCGATGATTTTGTTTTGGCGAGCCTCGTCAAATTCGTTAAATTTAAGCTCGAAAAAGAGTAGATGATTTTGCGCTTTTGAGCTTAGCTCGTCAAATTTGGCGTAAAACGCGCCTTTTGAGGTGTCTTTTGAGAAAACTAGGCTCACGTAAATTTGCACGCGAGCGATGTTTTCTAACAAATTTTCATATTCGTTAAGCGCGGCAAAAAACTCCTCGTCGCTTAAATTTAAAAATTTATCCGAGTATTTGGCTTCAAATTTTTCGCACTCGTTTTGTAACGAAAGAGCTGATTTTTCAAGCTCTTTTTCGTTTTTAAAAAGCGGGGTCAAGTCCCAAACGTTCATTTTGCAGCCTTAAATTTACTCTACGGTTTCTGAGGCTACGGCGGTGAAAAGTACGTCAGACGCGCTGTTTACGGCTGTTTCTACCGAGTCTTGGATCACGCCGATGATAAATCCTACGCCGACAACTTGCATCGCGATGTCGTTACCGATACCAAATAGCGCGCAAGCAAGCGGCACTAGCAGTAGCGAACCGCCCGCGACGCCTGAAGCTCCGCACGCACCAAGGGCTGAGATAAAGCAAAGTAGTAGCGCGTCGCCAAAATCAACCGTGATAGACGGGATCGAGTTTACCGCCGCAAGCGCCAAGATACCGATAGTTACGGCCGCTCCGCCCATGTTTATAGTGGCTCCTAGCGGGATAGAGATCGAGTAGAGCTCCTCTTTTAGCCCTAGTTTTTTGCAAAGCGCCATATTTACGGGGATATTTGCCGCAGACGAACGAGTGAAAAACGCCGTAACCGCGCTCTCTCTCACGCAAGTCATAACAAGCGGATAAGGGTTTTTCTTGGTAACTACAAACACCATTGCAGGGTAAACGATGAAGGAAACAAAAGCCATCGCGCCAACTAGAACGAGGATTAGTTTTAGGTAGCCCGCAAGCGCTTCAAAGCCCGTCTCGTGGATGCTGATGGTGACTAGACCAAAGATACCAAATGGCGCCAAGCGGATGATAAATCTAACGATTTTAGTCACGCCGTCGCTAACGTCTTGGAATACTTTTTTGGTTTCTTGCGTGCAAAATCTCATCGCGATACCGCCGCCCACGGCCCAAGTGATGATGCCGATGTAGTTGCCGCTAGATAGCGCGGTGATAGGGTTTTGAACCATTTTAAAGATGAGGTCTTTTAGGACGTCGACGATGCCTTGTGGAGCGCTCATATTTGCGCTCTCGACGCCTTTTAGCACGAGCTCCATCGGGAAAAGAAAGCTTGCTACGACCGCAACTACGGCAGCTAAAAACGTGCCGACTAGGTAGAGCGTAACTACCTTTTGCATGCCTTTTGCGTGGCCGAATTCTTTTACGATGATAGATGTTGCAACTAGTACGAAAACCAGGATAGGCGCGATAGCTTTAAGCGCGCCGACGAAGAGGTTACCCAAAACGGCGATGGAGTTAGCGACCGAATTTGCCACGTCGGTTAGGTCTTTTTTTGCTGCGGCTAATTGCGCTGCGTCGCTCACGCCTTTTGCGATTAGCTCGTTATAAGGAGCCGCCTGATAGTGCGTCCAAAAGCCGATAACGGCGCCTAGAGCTATGCCGATCAAAATTTGAACGATCAAATTTCCGTCGGCGAACCTTTTTGCCAGTTTGCTAAACATTCTAGTGTCCTTGCCTTAAAATTTAATATTAGTTTAGGATTATAGCCGAATTTACGCGGAATTTACAAGCTTTGAGCGAGATTAATTTGAATTTTATTATGAAATGTTACAATTGCGAGATTAATTTTCATAAAGGAAAAGCATGTATTTATTTACTTCAGAGGTTGTGAGCCCGGGTCACCCGGATAAATGCGCCGACATCATCGCCGACAGCATCGTAGATACGATCTTGATGCAAGACCCAAATGGTCGCGTCGCCAGCGAAGTTTTTGTCGCGGGTAAAAACATTATAATAGGCGGCGAGATAAACTCAAAGGTCAAGTTAAGCTTCAAAGATTATGAAGGTATCGTTAAAAACGCACTAGCCAAAATCGGCTACGACGGCAAGTCTAAATTTACGAAAGAGCAGTGCCTGCACCCAGACGACGTCGAGATAAAAGTCTGCATAAATCAGCAAAGCGCGGATATAAATCAAGGCGTCGATCAAGAAGGCGGCGAGATCGGCGCTGGAGATCAGGGCATAATGTTTGGCTTTGCTAGCTGCGAAGCGAACGAATACATGCCCGCAGCCATAACCTACGCCAGGATGCTTTGCGATAAGGTTTATAAATTTGCCAAAGCCAACCCCGATAAACTGGGCGTCGATATCAAAACTCAGGTTACCGTAGACTACGGCACGAAGGATAACTTTGAAAACTGCAAACCGCAAAGCATTCACACGATCGTAGTATCCGCCCCTTGCGTAGAGAGTATGAAAATAGAAGAACTGCGCGCGCTAGTACAGGGGCTAATAGACGAGACGGGGCTACCCGAAAAGCTATACAATAAAGAAAAAACGATTATTTATATAAATCCGACCGGCCGTTACGTAAATCACAGCTCGCTTCACGACAGCGGGCTAACGGGTCGCAAGCTCATCGTAGATAGTTTTGGCGGATATAGCCCGATAGGCGGCGGCGCGCAAAGCAGCAAGGACTACACCAAAGTCGATCGCAGCGGTCTTTACGCAGCGCGCTGGATAGCTAAAAACATCGTCGCGGCCGGCCTTGCTAAAAAATGCATCGTCCAGCTAAGCTACGCTATCGGTATGGCAAAACCGACCTCTGTTAGCGTAGATACTATGGGCACGCAGATCGCCGGCGTAAACGACGATATGCTGTCAAATTTCGTTAGCGAAAACTTCGCCCTCACTCCGCGCTGGATAACAAATAAATTCGGCCTGGATAAACCCGGCAAAGATACGTTTTTATACGCTAAAGTAGCAGCCAAAGGTCAAGTCGGAAACGCCAAATATCCGTGGGAAAAGCTTGACGCGGTTGATACTTTTAAAGCTTTGATTAAATAATCTCTCAAGCCCGCTAAATTTAACGCGGGCTTAAATTTACCCTCAAATTTAAGGCTTCGTATGAAATTTCGCCCCGCTTTACGTCTTAAATTTTACTCCAAAAACCGCGCGACAAAATTTAAAGAGAATTAAAATGCAAACGGCAACAAACCAAAACGGTGTAAACAAGACGCTCGGACTCGTTCTGCTCGGGCTTTGCGCTTTTTATTTTCTTTGCGCGCTAGGCATTTTTGTATTGCCTTTTGACGTGCTGGCGCGCTCCTCTTTGGCGCGAGATTTCGTGGAAGCTATGCTTAAAATTTACCCCGCAGTAGAGCGAGCCTTTACTCACACCGATTTTACGCAAAAGGCAGCGTTTTATATCGCTTATATGGGGGTTGTTAAGGTCGTCATGCTTGTCGGTTTCGTCGCGGCTTGCTTGCTGTGCGGCAGTAAAGAAAATAAAGCTCGCGTAATGAAACAAGCAAGAAAAGAAAATCCGGTAGTGGGATTTTTCGTTTCATTTTGCGGTATTTTGTGGGCTGGTTTTTTGATAAATAGGGATTTTGCAGGTTATTATATCGGATATCGTAAGCCAAGAAATTCGCCTGAATACGAATGGGTGTTGAAAGCTCCCGGTGAGCTATTTTGGCAGATGACGATTGATTTTATATTTTTGATTATTGCAGCGGCTTGCATGGCTTACGCAGCGTTGCAAATTCGGCTACTTTTTTGCGAACATAAAAACGCCTAAATTTAGCAAATTTATCTGAAAAATTTATCGAGCAAGCCTTGCTTTGGCGTGATTATCTCAGACGGCGAGCCGTTTACGCTGTGATAGATGGCTTTGCCGTATTTCGTCGCGTAGTATTTGAGCAAATTTCGCTGTAAATTTGGCTCGGTGCTAGGCACGAACCAGCCGTTGTTAGTAACCGCGATCATGACATCAAATTCTCCCGTAAACAGCTCGTCTCTCGTCGCTTCGTAGCAGATCGCGTTTCTGATTTTTACGCCATCTATCTCGTAGTCGCTAGGAGCACTTGCCGTCTCAAAATCCTTCGCGCCGCCAAAAAATATTTTATTTATCAAATCACGAGCAAACGCTGGCAACGGAATCTCCTCGCCAAAAGGCACGAGGATAAATTTATCCAGCCGCCGCATCTTGCCGCGGTCAAAGAAAAACGCCGAGTTGTAGTTGGTGCCGTTTTCGCGAGCTAGCGCGCCTGCGACGATAGCGATCTTTTGCGATTTTTCCAGTAGCTCGGAGATTAGATTTCGCTCGTGCGTCATATAGACTGGAAAGGCGCTCTCAGGCAAAATAACCGCTCTAAATCTGGCGTTTATCGCCTCGTCTATGATGGCTAAATTTTGATTTATAAACTCGTTTTTTAGCTGCTTTTGCCACTTTAGCTCTTGCGCGACTTCGGTGTTTGCGAGCTTTACTTCAAAAGGCAGAGTTTTAAAATTTGGCGTACCATACTGCACCGCGCAGGCTAAAATCGCGGCAAAAGCGATAAATTTGAGGCGGTTTTTGACGTAAAACAGGCACAAAATCGCGGCGAAAATAAACGCAAGCGCGAGCAAACTGGGCGCAAATATGCCCGGCACGAAAACGGCTTCTAAATTTAGCCAGTTAAAGCCGAATGGATGGATATTTGAAACTAAAATAAGCAGCAAAGCCTTTAGCCAAATTTGAGCCGGGATGCCCGCTATCAAAAACAGCGCGCCGTAGATGATCCCGATAGCTAAAATTTCAAGCGGGATGAGGTAGCTAAGCTCGTAATAAACGAGGCTAAAGCTGATCCAGTAAAACCAAATGATCCCGATAAAAAATCCCGTCCAAAAAAAGCCGCGGCGGTCAAATTTGAGTAGCAAATAAAAGCCCGCGATCGCAAAAAACGGCGAGATAAAATTTAAAATTTCGCCGCCTAAAACATCGGCTAGTATAAAATTTGAGATTAAAATCGCGCCGACAAAGGCTTTTATTATAATTTTAGTGCTAAAATAAGGGCTTAAAATTTTTTTTATCAAGGAACCCCATGCAAGAAGGAAATTTCGTAGCTTCATTACTGCCTCTAGTCGTGCTTTTCGCGATATTTTATTTTTTGGTTATCAGACCGCAGCAAAAACAGCAAAAAGCTCATGCCGCGATGCTAGCCGCACTCGAAAAGGGCGACAAGATCATAACTAGCGGCGGACTAATCTGCGAGGTGATAAAACCGGAAGAGGATTTTATCAGAGTTAAGCTTAACGACGACGTAATCGTGCGCGTTTCACGCGAATTTATCGCGAGAAAAATAGAAAAAACAGAGACGAAAGCAAATGCGTAACGGCAAAATAACGTATAGGCTAATTATCTTTGCTTTGGCTTTGATTTTGGGCATTATATTTTCCGCGCCGTCTTTTACGGACAAGCTAGGCGGGTCTAAAATCAGTCTAGGACTTGACTTGCAGGGCGGACTTCATATGCTTCTTGGCGTTGAGACCGAGGAGGCCGTGCACTCAAAGATCAAATCTATAGCCGCTAGCGTGAACTATTTTGCGAAAAAAGAGGACGTTTTAATCGATAGCTTTAAGATCCGCGAAGACAAGGTGGACTTTGAGCTACTCGACGCGGACGAAGCCGCTAAAATTGACGGCATGCTAAAAGATATTAAGGGTCTTAACGTACAAAAAGACGGACTAAAATACTCTATCGGCTTAACCGACGCCGAGAAGGCCGAAACTATCGAATACGCGATAAATCAAGCGGTCGAAACTATCAGAAACCGTCTCGATCAGTTCGGTCTAGCAGAGCCTACGGTAGCAAGACAGGGCAAGGATAATATCCTAGTCGAGCTTCCCGGTATCAAAACGGCAGCCGATGAGCAGCGCGCACGCGATCTCATCGCAAAAGCCGCGCACCTCCAGCTAATGGCCGTCGATGAAAAGCGCCAGTCGCAGGCAAACTCGATGAGCGAGGCTGAGGCTGAGAGCTACGGCGACATCATCTATCCAGACGTCAAAAACGAACAGATAAAATACGTCGTAAAAAACATCCCCGTCCTTGACGGAGCGATGCTAACGGACGCTAGAGTGGCCTTTGATCAGCGCACGAACGCGCCTATCATCAGCTTTACTCTAAATGCTGAGGGAGCTAGAATTTTTGGCGATTTTACCGGCGCAAATGTGGGAAAACGTCTAGCTATCGTGCTTGACGGCAGGGTTTACTCGGCTCCATCGATAAACGAGAGAATCGGCGGCGGAAGCGGCCAGATAAGCGGCGGATTTAGCGTAGAGGAGGCTCACGACGTGGCTATCGCGCTTAGAAGCGGCGCTCTTTTAGCTCCCGTAAAAATGCTAGAAAAGCGAAGCGTAGGACCAAGCCTGGGTGCAGATAGCATAAGACAATCTATGATCGCGCTTGCGTCGGCTTCTGTTTTAGTGGTGCTGTTTATGATAGCTTATTACGGATTTAGCGGCATTTTGGCAAATATCGCACTGATCGCAAATATCTTGATACTAGTCGCCGTGATGGCGATGTTCGGCGCTGCCTTAACGCTACCGGGAATGGCCGGTATAGTGCTAACCATCGGTATGGCCGTGGATGCTAACGTCATCATAAACGAGCGTATCAGAGAGCTGCTGCGCGACGGGGCCAGTATCGCAACGAGCGTGAAAAAAGGTTATGAGAACGCGATGAGCGCTATTATCGACGCAAATTTGACCACGCTTATCACCTCGGTCGTGCTTTACGCCTACGGTACGGGACCGGTTAAGGGCTTTGCCGTAACTATGGGCATAGGTATCATCGCCTCGATGATAACGGCGATCTTGGGTACTCACGGTATGTTTGATACGATTATAAATAAAATAGAAAAAAGCGGTAACACGCGGTTTTGGTTCGGTTATAAAAGGGTGTAAATGCAATTTTTCTCAAAGGCACATGTTTATGGTTTTATGAGCAAGCGCTACATCGCGCTAGCTGTCTCAGCCGTGCTATTTTTCGGTTCGCTTTTTTTGATGGCGACGAAAGGCTTTAACTACGGCATCGACTTTTCCGGCGGTACGCTCATCCAGATGAAATACGATAGTGCGGTCTCGCTGGATAAAATTCGCTCGGCTTTGGCAAAAGACGAAGCCTATAAAAACGCCAGTGTTACGGAGTTTGGCTCGGCGGAAGAGGTTACGATTAGATTTTCTGGGACGAACTCAAATTTAGGTAGCGACGTGGGAGCTAGCGTAGCCGAGCTTTTAAAAGATACGGGTAAATTTGAGATCCGCCGTACGGACGTGGTCGGGCCTAAAGTCGGCGACGAGCTACGCGAAAAGGGTGTGATGGCGCTTGCAATCTCGCTTGTTGGTATTTTGATCTATATCGCGTTTAGATTTGAGTGGAGATTTGCGATGGCGGCGGTGGCCTCGGAGATTCACGACGTCGTGATTACGATGGGCGCAATCAGCTTTTTTGCTATCGACGTAAATTTGGACACTCTCGCGGCGATCCTTACGGTCGTGGGCTACTCGCTAAATGATACGATCATCGTCTTTGACCGTATCAGAGAAAATATAAAAACCAGCAAGAGCACGCATCTTGACACGATAATAAACGAATCGGTCTCCGCGACGCTAACTAGAACGATACTCACCTCGGGCACCACGCTCATCACGGTCGTCGTGCTATTTTTGTTTGGCGGAGATATGATACACGGATTTTCTTTGGCGTTGATAGTTGGCATAGTCATCGGTACGCTTAGCTCGATATTCGTCGCTGCGCCTATGCTTTTGTGGTTTAAATTTAGCGTGGAGAAATACCGCGCTATGGAAGCGGAAAAGGCGCGCGTACAAAGAGAAAAAGACAAGCAACGCGCGATGTTTGAAAAAGGCACTATTTAAGGAGAAGCGATGAACTGGGGTAAGGTTGTTTATATATTTTTCGCGCTTATGAGCCTGACGACGACGGCGGGGTTTTTATACGATAAAAACGAGATTGCACTATTTGTAGCGGCGAGCGTAAACGTGATCTCGACGCTACTAAAAATCGGCGTCAAAAACGTCTTTGCTGCAGAGCTTTTTGCCAGCTCGCTAGTGGCGGACTTGCACCTTATTCCGGCTTTTGTGCTGCTTCAGGTAAACGGCAACGCGCATATGGCGTATTCGCTAGCGATCGGCGCCGCGATAGCAAACGTCTTTTCTCTGGCGCTTGTTTTGGTCGAGTCCGGTAAGACGCAAGAAGAATTTTAGGAGTAAAAATGAGTGAAAATTTAAAATACGAGCCGGCGAAAATAGAAAAAAAATGGCAAGAAATTTGGAGCAAAAACGGCGAATTTGAGCCCAAAGACGACTATAGCCTGCCTAAAAAATACATCCTAAGCATGTTTCCGTATCCTAGCGGACGTATCCATATGGGGCACGTGAGAAACTACACCATCGGCGACGCCTTAGCTCGCTACTACCGCAAGCGCGGCTACAACGTCCTTCATCCGATTGGATTTGATAGCTTCGGTATGCCTGCAGAAAATGCGGCGATAAAGCACAAAATCCATCCTAAAATTTGGACTTACGAAAATATAGACTATATGCGCGGCGAGCTTGAGACGCTAGGGCTTAGCTTTTCTAAAAAGCGCGAGTTTGCGACATCTGACCCGCTTTATACTAAATTTGAGCAAGAGTTTTTCATCAAAATGTACGAAAAGGGGCTGGTTTACCGCAAAAGCGCGGTCGTAAACTGGTGCGAATACGACCAAACCGTACTTGCTAACGAGCAAGTCGAGGACGGATGCTGCTGGAGATGCGGAAATGCCGTCATCCAGCGCGAGCTACCTGGCTACTATCTAAAGATCACCGATTACGCGCAGGAGCTGCTAGACGATCTAAAGCGCCTTGAAGGCAAATGGCCGTCTCAAGTGCTCACGATGCAGGAAAACTGGATCGGCAAGAGCTTTGGCTTAGAGTTTAAATTTGAGCTTGACGAGGAGTCGAAGCAAATTTTAGAAGGCGGCGAGCAGATAGAGGATTTTGAGGTATTTACTACGCGCCCGGATACGATTTACGGCGTTAGCTACGCGGCCTTGGCGCCTGAGCACAAGATCGTAAAAAGACTACTTGACAGCGGTAAGCTAGAGGCGGATAAGGCTGAGCGAATCAGGAAAATTTTAAACCAAAGCCCGCGCGAACGCCAAGCTAGCGAAAAAGACGGACTGTTTTTGGGTATAAACGTCGTACACCCGCTAACGGGCGAAAAAGTGCCTGTTTGGGTGGCAAATTTCGTTTTAGCGGACTACGGTAGCGGCGCGGTTATGGCGGTGCCGGCTCACGATGAGCGCGACTATGAGTTTGCGAGCAAATTTGACCTACCGATAAAGTGGGTGGTTAAACCTGCGCAAGGCGAATTTGAGGGCGGCAAGGCGCTAACAGAATACGGAATATCTATAAATTCGCCGCTCATAAACGGTCTTGGCAGCGAAGAGGCAAAACTAAAAATCATAGAAAAATTTGAAGCGGACAAGATCGGCAAACGCGTCGTAAATTTTAAAATCCGCGACTGGGGTATCTCTAGACAGCGCTACTGGGGCGCGCCGATACCGATGGTGCACTGCAAGTGCTGCGGCGTCGTGCCTGAGAATATCGAAAATTTGCCTGTGACGCTACCTGACGACGTGCAGATAACAGGCGAGGGAAATCCGCTCGATAAACACGAGAGCTGGAAGCACGTAAAGTGCCCAAAATGCGGCGGCGAGGCCGTTCGCGAGACCGATACGATGGATACGTTTTTTGAGAGTAGCTGGTATTTCGCTAGATACGCGAGCGACGAAAAAACGTGGCAGGAACGCGCATTTGACGAAAAAAGCGTGAATTATTGGATGAATGTGGACCAGTACATCGGCGGTA
>NZ_CALHXD010000230.1 GCF_938040115.1 uncultured Campylobacter sp.
CAGCTGCTGATCGAGGACTTCCACCGGCGGTTGGCTGATCCGGAGCCATCTATACTAAAAAACATTTAAAATCCCGATTTTACCGATATTTTAGAGCCTTAAGTTTTCTTATTTTTATTAATATTCCAATTTCTCGCCATGTTTTCTAAGTCAATCTAAGATGTCTTATTTTTATTTTAAAGAACAAGAAAACAAGTTTTTACTCTCGGCTACTCTAAAGAACCATAGAGTATTAAAAACTTTTCAAAAACTATCCAAAAACCACTCAAAATAACAAAAGTAAATGAAAAGTTGCTGTAATTATTTATGTGAGAACTAAGCAAAAGGAGAAAAATAATATGCTTAATGAACTATATAACGACGTAGAGTACAAAACACTTCTCGAGCATATAGCCAATCAATACAAAGGACAAGCGGTGCTAAATAGACAACAAACGGCTAAACTTCTTAGTGTTGGCACGTCGACTCTTGATTTGCGCATATCGTAGGGCAAGGATATTCCTCACTATATTAAAATGGGCGGTGCAATGAATTCTCGTATGGCGTTTGCGATCTCGTCAAATTTAAGCGAGTTTTTGTTGTTCTTGGCTACTACTAAATTTAAGCGGATTGAAACCGACCCAAAATAATAAAGCCTTACAAGCTAAACTAAATAAATTTAGCTTGTAAGCGGTTAAATTTAAAACGGATATTTGTGATTTCCCATGCCTTCGACGGTGATCCATTTTAGCTCGGTCATCTCCTCGATAGAAAAATGCCCGCCCTCGCGACCAAGCCCACTCATTTTTACTCCGCCGAAGGGAATATGCGCCTCGTCTTGCAATGAAGGGCCGTTTACGTGCAGTATCCCCGTTTCTATTTCCTCGGCGCAGCGCAGATAGTCCGCGACATTTTGAGTGATGACAGTCGCGCTTAGTCCATAATCCGTACTATTAGCTAGTTCTATGGCCTCATCTAAATCTCGCGCTTTGATAATAGCCGCAACCGGCCCAAAAGCCTCGGTTGAAAAGATTTTCATATCAGTCGTAACGTCTGCAACGGTGGTCGGCATATAAAAGTTGTTTTTGCTCGTGCCACCTGTTAGTATCCGCGCGCCTTTTTTCTTTGCGTCGAGAATTAAATCATCGATAAATTCGCATTGTTTACGCTCGATAAGCGGCCCGATAATAGTGCGCGCATCGGTCGGATCGCCGACTTGTAAAATTTTAACTTTTTCCGTAAATTTGGAAACGAAATCGTCATAAATTTTTTCATGCACTATGATGCGCGAGCCTGCCATACAAATTTGACCTTGGTGCATAAAGATACCGAAAAACGCGGTATTTACGGCATAGTTAATGTCCGCATCTTCGAGAACCAGAACGGGACTTTTTCCACCTAGCTCAAGGGTGCATTTTTTCATATTTTTCGCCGCGCTTTGAGCTATATGCCTACCGACCTGGGTCGATCCCGTAAATGTTATCATGGATATACGCTTATCTTCTTGAAATGTTTCGCCAAGCACCTCTTTTGAGCACGGAATGATATTTAGCACGCCGGCCGGCAAACCGGCCTCTTGCAGGATTTCGCCGAATACCAAACCGCAAACGGGCGTGTTTGATGATGGTTTTAATACAAAGCTATTTCCCGCCGCTATGGCAAAGGCAAATTTTTTTACTACTTAGAATCATTGGCGCATTAAACGGCGAAATTCCGGCGATCACTCCCCGCGGACGACGAATAACATACGAAAAAACCCCGTCGTCGTTTGAAACGAAAATTTGTCCGGTCACGCGTCTAGCCTCACCCGCCGCAACGCGGAATATATCGCTAACGACGCTAATTTCAAAGTTGCATTTTGCGATCGTCGAGCCGCTTTCTCGTATCAATATGCCCCCTAATATCATCTGCTCTTCTTTCAAAAATTTCAGCCGCCCTTAAAAGCACGGCTTCCTTTTCGCGAGGAGTTGTTTTTGCCCAAAGCTTTTGCGCTTTATGCGCGCTTGCGATGGCTAGTTCGATATCTTCCTTGCTAGCCATATGCGCTTTGGCAAACACCGAACCGTCGGCGGGATTTATGCTATCTACGATAGTGCCGGCGCTTGAGCTTACATACTTGCCGTCTATATATAGTTTGTACTCTTTCACGATATTTTCCTTGCCAGATTTTAAAGCTTGATTATATACTAGAAATTTTTACCGTATATTAAATTTGCTCAGTTTCCAGAAAGACCCTGCGGGCAAAGCTCTCCGCCTAGCTCATCCGTGTCGTCGATGCAAAGTAGAAATTTAAATTTCATTTTAAAATCCTCGATTTTTAAGTCAAATTTAACTATGCGTGAAATAAAATTAACTTTTTATATTTTAACAGTATTAATATCGTTAAAAACGTATTTTACAAAATATATAATAAAAATTTCATTTCCAAGGAGTTATTAATGAAAAGGATTGGCCTGATCGCCTGCTGTACTGCGATGGCGCTACACGACGAAGTGTTTACGCTAGGACAAGTCGAAGTCGTAGAAAACGCCCCTGGCGTACAAAAAAGCGACGCAAACGTCGTCGTCTTAGACGAACAAAAGTTGCAACGAGACGAGATAAAGCGCCTCTCGGAGGTCGCTTACAGCACGCCGGGCGTTTACGTAGATAAAAAAGGTCCGCGCGCAGAGCAAAATTTCTACGTTCGCGGCTTTGACGCGCGCAGAGTGCCGCTTTATATCGACGGTATTCCCGTTTATATCCCGTATGACGGCAACGCGGACTTTGGACGATTTACGATATTTGATCTTAGCAGGATCGATATCTCAAAAGGCTCTAGCTCCGTGCTTTATGGCCCAAATACGATGGGCGGTGCGATAAATTTGATTACCAAAAAACCGACGAAAGAGCTTGAAGGCAGCGTCGGCTACGGCTTTGAGACGGGTAGAAACGCCAAGACCTACGGCAACAACGTTGATTTTGGTATCGGCACTAAGCAAGAGCTATTTTACGTGCAAGCCGGCGGTAGCTATATGGAGGATGCTGGACAGCAGATGTCTCATGACTTTAAACCGGGCGTTACTCGCAACGAAGACGGCGGCAGACGCGATAACTCCGTACAGCGCGATAAGAAATTTAATATAAAATTCGGCTTCACGCCAAATGAGACCGACGAATACGCGATCGCCTATATCAATCAAAAAGGCGAAAAAGAGCAGCCGTACTATACGGGCCGTTACGCTAAATACAACATGGCAAAACGCTTCTGAGAGTGGCCGAGATGGGATAAAGAAAGCATATATTGGCTATCTCATACGCAGTTTGAAAACAGTCTATATATAAACACCAAAGCCTTTTATGACAAATTTGTAAACGACCTAAACGGCATCAAGCCCGCGATGTTTAACAGCCACTACCGCGATAAAGGTTATGGATTTGGCACAGAGATAGGCGGCGATATCGGCGATAGAGATGCGCTAAAATTTGCGGTTAACTATAAATTCGACGAACACAAAGAGCACGACGACGGCGAGCCGGTGCAGACGTATCAGGATAAAACCTACAGCTTTGCGCTGGAAAATACCTACAAATTTACCGATTTTACGCGGCTGATTTTGGGCGTGAGCTACGATACTAGAGATGCGATCAAGGCTCAAGAATACGGCAAAATAACGTCTGCTACAAATACGCTTTATGACTTTGAGGTCGCCAAACGTCACACCTTTAACTACCAAGCCGCAATCAAACACAGCTTTGACGGCAATGACGAGCTTAGCGTTAGCTTTGCTAAAAAGACATATTTTCCTAGCATGAAAGAGCGCTACTCAAAACGCTTCGGCCGCAACGAGCCAAATCCATACCTAAAGCCTGAGGTCGCCAATCACTACGAAGTCGGCTATCAAAGAAGCTTCGGCGAGGCTTTGAGACTGGAGACTGCGGTATTTTACTCTAAGGTCAAAGACGCTATCGGCGAGCACAACATCATCGTAGGCGGCAAAAAGCTAGCTCAAGCCATAAACGTAGATAAAGCCGAATACAAGCTTTGAGCTCGGCGCGACCTATTTTGCGGGGCAAAATTTGGAGCTAGGCGGCAACTACACCTATATCAGCGCGAAATATAAAAGCGGTGCGGATAGTAGAGTTTACGACATACCTAAACACAAGGCTTTTGCTTACGTAGATTACAAGATCGTGCCTAAATTTAGCATTTACGCATCGCAGTATATGATCTCGAGCCGTTACTCAAACTCTTACAAAGTAACAAAACTAGCGGGCTTTGGCGCAACGAACGTTAAATTTATCTACAAACCTACCGAAAGCCTAAGCGTCGAGGCTGGCATATCAAATTTGTTTGATAAAAACTACGAGTATAGAGAAGGCTATCCGGAAGAGGGAAAGGTATTTTTCACGAATTTAAGATATAAATTCTAATTAGAATTTGCAAGGCGGATCGCTCCAAAAATGAGTCGGTCCGCATAAAATTTGACTCTATTTATATAATAAAATCTATTTTAAAATTTCTTTAGCTATACTTTACGAAATCATTTTAAAGGCGAAAAATGTTTAAAAAAATTATCCTCTTTTTCTTTGCGTTTTTGGGCTTTTGCTTTGCGATGACGCCCGAGCAGATCAAGGACTACATCGCTCAAAACAGCGAAAACATAGCTCAGCTGCAAGGCACTCCGTCTAAAATTTACGCTAGCTCGCCGCCGCTTTTATATATGCTCTACGCGCTTGATCCCACTAAAATCAGCGGATCAAATTTCGAGTGGAACGACTACGAGCGGCCCTACGTCAAAAAAGAGGTGCAAGAGCAGCCAGTCGTGGGCGGCTTTTTCGGCCAGGGTAAAATTCCAAACGTCGAGATGCTGCTACGCCTAAATCCAGATCTCATCCTCGTAAACGCAAGCTCGCGCAACACCAAAAAGATGAGCGAGGTTTTCGGCTCTATCAAAAAACCGATGCTCTATCTAAGCGCGACGAAGCTCGAGGATTATCTGGACGGGTTTGAAATTTTGGGCGAAGTGACGGGCAAGCAGGAGCGCGCGGCACGTCTCATAAACTACGCGAAAGAGTCGCTAAATTTAACCGCGCAGATCGAGGAATACATCAGGAAAAATAATCTGCAAAAGGTGAAAATTTACTACGCGCAGGGCGGCGACGGGCTAGCCACCGAGTGCGAGGGCTCGTGGCACGCGACGCTCATCGAGCGAGCCGGTGCGCAGAATGTGCATAAATGCAGCGAGGATCCAAACGCTAAATCTTTCGGGCGGGTAAAGATCAGCTTCGAGCAGCTCGTAAAATACGATCCCGACGTCATCCTCATCTACGAAAAAGAGCTGTTTGATAAAATTTACGGCGATCCCAAGTGGCAGCTGCTGGGCGCGGTGAAAAACAAAAAGGCCTACTACATCCCGCGCGAGCCATTTTCGTGGTTTGACCGCCCTCCTTCGTTTATGAGGTTTTTGGGGCTAAAATGGCTGGTAAATTTAATCTACCCCGAAGCGTTTAAATTTGACATGGTCCGCGAGACGCGCGAGTTTTACAAGCTATTTTTAGATCTTGAGCTCACAGACGAGCAAATTTATAAAATTTTAGGACGGGGCGCCGAGTGAGTAAAGAAAGATGAGCAAAAAGGCGTTTGCGTTTTTAGCCCTGCTGCTGGCGCTTTGCGTCGCGGGCTCGCTGCTGCTTGGCAAATACGGCTTTAGCGCAGAGGACTACGCGCGCTACGTCACGGCGCTGCTGCGGGGCGAAAGCTTAAAAGATTTCGAGGTCATGCACACGCTCCTGCTCGAGATCCGCCTGCCGCGCATACTTGCCTGCGTACTCATCGGTGCGAGCCTCGCGATCAGCGGCGCGGCGTATCAGGCGATGTTTGTAAACCCGCTCGTTAGCCCCTCGATCCTGGGCGTTCTAAGCGGCGCGGGATTTGGCGCAGCGATCGGGATGTTTTTCAAATTTAACGAATATCTTATCCAGCTTAGCACCTTCGCTTTTGGCTTTTTAGCCGTGCTTGTGGTCCTTGGCGTATCGGCACTTTACTCACGTAGCGGTAGCGTCATCGTGCTGGTTCTAGACGGCGTCATCAGCGGCTCGCTCTTTACTTCGCTGCTCTCGGTGCTAAAATACGCCGCAGACCCGAACGACGCGCTTCCGGCGATCACATATTTTTTTGATGGGAAGTCTTGACTTTGCATCAAAAAACTTCATAGCTATCTCTATCTTGCCGATGTGCATGGGCGTTTTACTGCTTTTGCTTAGCGGAAAGTACCTAAATGCGCTAAGTCTTGGCGAGGACGAGGCAAAGAGCCTTGGTATAAACACAACTTACGTTAAAATTTTTGTTATCGTAACGGCTACATTTGTAAGCGCACTAAGCGTAACGATCGCAGGCGTCATCGGCTGGATAAGACTTATCGTGCCGCATATCGCACGCTTTATCTTCGGCGCCGATAACCGCGCGGTGCTTGCTAGCTCGGCGATGATCGGCGCGATATTTCTGCTATTTTGCGACAGCTTCTCGCGGCTCATTTTTACCTTCGAAATTCCCATCGGCATCGTGACCTCGCTATTTGGCATTCCGATGTTTATCGTCGTGCTTCACCGCGCTAAAAAGGGCATTTGGCGATGATAGAGGTTAGAAATTTACACTTTGTCTACCGCGACAAGCCTATCTAAAAGGGATAAGTTTTTCTATAAACAATGGTGATACGCTAAGCATTTTGGGCGCAAACGACAGCGGAAAGAGTATCTTGCTTCGCATAATGCTCGGGTTTTTAAAATTTGAAGGCGAGGTGCTGATCGCAGGCAAAAGCGTGCGCGACTACGGCAAGCGTGAGCTCGCCTCACTCGTCGCCTACGTGCCGCAGACGCACGCGCCGTCCTATGACTACAGCGTCTTTGACGTCGCGCTGATGGGCGCGCTGTGCAGGACGCCGCTGTTTTCTAGCTTTAGCGCGGCGGATAAAAAGCTAGCCGAGCAGGCGCTGGAAAAGATGGGCATCGCGCATCTAAAAAACGCGCCCTACACGAGGGTTAGCGGCGGCGAGCGGCAGCTGGCGTACATCGCGCGCACGCTGGTTCAGGGCGCGAAAGTGATCTTTATGGACGAGCCGACCAATGGGCTGGATTTTGGCAATCAAATTAGGCTGCTAGAGATGATAAAGGGGCTAGGCGATGAGGGCTACACCTTCGTGCAGACGACGCACTACCCGCGTCACGCGAAATTCGTTTCAAATTTGACGCTGTTTATAAAAGACGGCGAAATTTTAGCCTTCGGGCGTAGCGAGCAGCTCATAAACGCCGAAAATATCGATAAAATTTACGGCATAAACTACG
>NZ_CALHXD010000231.1 GCF_938040115.1 uncultured Campylobacter sp.
TAGGACAAAAGACGTTAACCGTAGGAAATATAACCGCAGCGGGGGATGTAAGTCTGACTAGTAAATTTACGCAGGAGGGGTCGAGTGCGAGATACGCCAAAGAGACCGTATCGACCGATACTAGCGTAACAGGTGGCATAAAGGCTAGGAATTTCTCTTTAAACCATAGCGCAAACTCTGGTATAACCGACGGCATTATACGAACTAACGGAAATCTAGATGTCACGGGTAATCTAAACGTAAACGCTAGCGGCTATAAAACACTCAAAATGAGCGTAACACCGATAACGGTCTTTAGCCCGATAACCGATTGGGAAAAGATAACCGTAGGCGGCGATGCTAAATTTAATACGACTGCAACCGTAGCTGGCGCCTCCACAGAGATAGGCTATCAACCTAGTCCTATAAGCATCGATGAAACACATGTAACCATAAAATCAAAGAGTCTAAGTATAAACGCTAACGCAGCTTCAGGCATAACAGATTCCACTCTAAAGCTAGCAAACTACGAGTCTTTAGGCGGAAATATCGACATAACGGCAAATAATCAAAAAACCGTCGATATAGGCTGGCTAAGAGGATTTAATACCAATGATAGTAGCAAGAAAAGCGATGTAAACATAAACCTAAATACGAACGTAGCAGATGCTAGCGTAAAGATAGGAACACAGGATTCAACCTATAAGTATGGTATCGGCACCCAAGCAGATCTCCCTGCCGACTATGTTGGCGTCAAAAATGTAAATTTTAAAGCCTATGGGCAAAAAACATTAGACGTAAAAGGCATTGATGCTGAAGAAAATATAAATATCGAGATAAAAGGTAGTGGTGCAAATTCTACCGCCAATTTTTTAGAACCTATCTTTACCGAAAAAGGCAACGTAAACATTAAAGTAAGCGGCCTAAAAGCACTAAAACTAGGTAGCGTCAAATCTAGAGAAAAAGATGTTACGATAGATACAGGAACAGATACCTATCTGCAGACCGTAGACCTAGTAAATGTAGAGGGTCGAGATGTAACACTCAATTTATCCAACGTTACAGCCCCCATCAATAACTATTCCGACTCGATCGAAATACAAGCTGGGGAGAGTGTAACAATCAATGGGTATAGCGCTTCTCCAGTATTTGCTTACATAGATGCCGGCTATGCTAACGATAATCCAAATCTAAAAACTTTTGTAGCAAATTTAACAAATATGTTCGGCGGAATACACTCCTATATCCACGACTATATAGAAACCATAGTTGTTAAAGGGGGGATAACAAATCCAGGACATCTTATATCAGCGGGTGTGGATACCGAATTCTTGGTTAATGGATTAAGGATCCCGAGTCTAAAAACAATCGATCTGAGCGAATACGACAATGCAAGCGGAACTACAAAAATAACCACCATAGACGGAGCTATTTTTAATGATAACGTAAATACCGTAAAAGGTTCTAAGACCAAAGACGAGATAGAGATCGGCTCTAAAAACCTAAAACTAGTCGATAGCGGCAAGGGCGACGATAAAGTAACGTTTACGATAACTCAAACCAAAGACGTAACCGTAAACCTAGGCGAAGGCAACGATACTATCACTACTGCGGCATTAACTGCTAATAAGAAATTTGAAATCAGCGGCGGAGCGGGTAACGATACGTTTAATCTAGGCTTAGCTAAAACAGACGCTAGCGCTAGCAAGTACATAACGATAACCGATGCAAACAGAGGCGATAAGATAAGTCTAGGTAGCGCAGTTGCAAATTTCGTCAAGATAGATCAAAATGCCGCAAACGGCAAGACCGATCTAAAAGAAGCCATAAATGCAGCCCTAGACTCTCTAGGCTCTACCGACGCAAATACTATGTATGCAGTCTACTACAATAACGAAACATATCTAGTAAGAGATGTCGATGCCAATAAAACCGTAAGCAACGGAGACAATCTCGTAAAGCTTGCGGGATTGTCAAATTTCGACCTGCTAAACGGCAACATAATAACCGAAGGCGGCGATACGTATCTGCAAATAACCCATATGTAACATATGCACAACATACGGCCAAACCAAATCCGAAGCAGATCGGACCGATGATTTTTAACCCTGAAGCGAAAACTTCAGGGTTAAATTTAGCTCCAATTCAACCAACATCCCAATAAAACCAAATGACTTAATGGCTGTAAGCGTCGAAATTTATCTAAAAACGAGGATGGATTTATTTAAGAGAATTTAGTGCCTGATGATAACAAAAGGCCTTCGTTAAATTTAACGAAGCATGTAAAATTTACGAAAGAAAATATAAAAAATCGATTTTATAAAAATATCAGGCTCGGACCTAAATTTACTTAGCAAGCCCGAGCCCGAGCCGATAAAGTATATCAAGAAGGACAATCACAAAAATTAAATTTTTATCCAAAGCTTTAGGAAAAACCACCTACTACACCCGCAGCACCCATCAGCCGGATCCAGCTCATACGTGATCCTATTTCGCAAGTCTCGCCCCATAAGCTCAATCGACCAAACCCAAGCAAATTATTATCCTGCGCCGATTTTATTGCCCATACCAAACATAAAACAAAAGAAGCCAACCGCTGGATATCAAAATTTAATACATACGCCGGCAATCAAATCTGCAAAACGCACGCCTGCGCTACAAGCGCAAATTTGACATTAAACGACATTTTGATAAACTACGCAAAATAAAATCTAAAGGAATAAAAATGAAAATTTTACGTTTTTTAGCGGCGCTTTGTTTTGGCGCGGCGGTGGTAGCATCGGCAGCTGGTGACGGCAAGGTAACGAGCATCGATATTTACGTGACGCCGTACTACTCGGCAAATGCCGGCAAGGCTGAACATGTAAAGGTTTACGACAAGATAGACGGGCTGCTAAAAAGCGGCACGCTAGAGGACTTTAGGAGCGCGGAAAAGATCGTGCAGGACGCTCCGCAGATGGTCACGCCGATGACTCTTTTCGTGCTTTCGGCTCGCGCTTACGACCTAGGGCTTCGCGACGAGGCGGTTTTTTGGTTTTATAACGCTAAAAACCGCGCGATCCTGCTAAGAGAAGTTATAAATTTGGACGACGGTAGATTTTTTGAGGTCAAAAGCGCGATAGGAGCGTTTATCAAGCTAGTGGGCGACGTGGTAAATCCATACGCGTTTTGCGACATCAAAAAGCAGCAAGACATCGCCGCAAAATCGCTTGAGTGGAGTAAAGCAAACGTTTACGAAGCTATGTTTTTACCGGAGTTTGCGTCGCCTCACGCAGATAGAAAAGCGGCTCTTGCAAAAGCAATAGAAGCTCTAGAAATACGCGCGCAAAAAGAAAAAGACTATTTTCTGAATGATGAAAATTTGGCTAAATTTAAAGCCATGCGCAAGCAAAATAGAACCGACGAGAGGTTTTGTTTTTAAGAAAGCTAAAAATTTAACCGTTAAATTTAACCAAGTGAGCCTCATCAAATTTACCGCCGCAGCCCCGCCCTACTCGCCCAGCTTCTGCGCTAATTTTTCCCAAAGCTCGCTTAGGCCTAGGATATCGTTGTGCCCGGCGTTTAGCTCGTAAATTTTATCTCCAGGCTTTAGAAAGTTAAGCAACCTGCGCGAGTTATCCACGCCGATTAGCTCATCATGCTCGCCGTGAAATATCGTCACCGGCCCGCTAAAACCGCCGACAAACTCAAACGTAGGGATTTTGTATTTGATTAAAAATTTCGGCACAAAGGGCATTTTCTCCCGTGCTAGCTCCTCTAGGCTAAAATAAGGCGCGATCAAAACTAGCCGCTTAGCGCCGTATTTTTGCGCTGCGCGAGCCGCTAGCCCGCTACCCACCGAGTAGCCCACCGCCGTGACCTCGCCCGCGTCATACTCTCGCAAAACTGCCTGCATCATCGTATCCGCATCCGCGTAAAGTTGCTCCTGCGAGCTTATCTCGCCGCCGCTCTTGCCGTAGCCTCGGTAGTCAAACAGGTAAAAATCATAGCCCAAATCCGTAAAATACCGTGCATACTTGCCCCAGCCTTGCAAATTGCCCGCATTGCCGTGGAAAAATATCGCCGCACCATTTTTTGCCTTTCGTTCACCGTTCGCGTCGCTATAAATTTGCCCGCCGCCCCTACTCTGCGCTAAAAATTTTAACCCGCTTATCCACGCGCCGTTTGCGTCTAGTCTGATCTCCTCAAACGGCTGATCAAAACTAAAATCATGGTTTGGCTCGAGTTTACTCGGGAAAAATATCAGCCTCTCTTGAAAAAAATAAAGTAGCGCCAAAAGCGCGATATATAGAATCAAAACTACGATGCCAAGCCGAAAAATTACGTTCATTTTTACCTTTCAAATTTACTTGCGCCGAACTTCCTTTATCCGAAAAATACCTTAACCCTATCGCCGCTCTCGCTTCCGAATTTCTCCTGCGCCGCCAGCCTGATCTCGCCAGCTAACCGCTCGAAATAGCCGTCATCTCCAAATAGATAAATTTGCTTATAAAGCGGCAAAAGCGCGGGGAAATTTCGCCCGACAAAGGCTAGAATTTTATCCCTAAAATTTGGATAGAGATTTAATCTATCAAACCAAATCTCGTCCGCCGCGTCGCCGTAGTGAGATATGATATCAAAAACTGGCGTGATTTGCGGGAAAATCGGTGCGACGAAGATATATGTTTTCACTCCCGCGGCGCGCAGCTTTTTTATCGCCGCGATCCTTGCGACTACGGGACTTGCGCGAGGCTCGAGCATACGGCGCAAGCTTTCGTCTATCACGCTCAAACTCACGCCTACGCGGACGTTTGGCATAGTTTGTAGCAGATCTATGTCGCGCGTCACGAGGTTTGATTTGGTTAAAATTTGCAGGTTTATATCCGAACCCGCAACCGCCTCAAGGACTTTTCGCGTGAGCCCAAAGCGCGCCTCGTACGGGTTATAGCAGTCGGTGACTGAGCTCATAAATACGCGCTCGCCGCCGTGCGAAACGGTAAATTTAACTAGGCTCGCCGTATCAAAATCCTTCACGTCCAAAAACTCGCCCCACGCCTCCTCGTGCCCCGTGGCGCTGCGCATAAACTCGGCGTAGCAGTAGATGCAGCCGTGCGGGCAGCCCACGTACGGGTTGATCGCGTAGCCGCCGCTGCCGATTTTGGAGCGTGAGAGGATATTTTTAGCACGGACTTTTGCGACTTGCATTTGATTTTTGCCTTTAGTTGCTCGGATTTTAGTGGAGATTTTAGCGAAAATTTAGACTTTAAGCTAAAGCGACGCAGTTTTACCGATAAAAAGATAAATTTATCAAATCTAAGCTCGTTTTATAACCGGCCCAAATAGCACGCTACGCCGTTTTGCCGAAGTTTATACTGATTTTAAACGACTTTTTGGCAAAATCTACGATTTAAAAAGTCAAATTTAAGGAAAAATATGCTTGAAGTCAAAAATTTATTAATGAGATTTAACGCGCAGTTGCTATTTGAGGACGTAAATTTAAAGCTCACTCGCGGCAACCGCTACGGACTCATCGGCGCAAACGGCGCGGGAAAATCGACGTTTCTAAAAATCCTTGCAGGCGAGATCGAAGCAAACAGCGGCGAGATCGTGATCGAAAACGGGCTAAAAGTAGGCGTGCTAGGACAAGATCAGTTCGCGTTTGAAAACTTTAGCGTAAAAGACGCCGTACTATACGGCAACAAACGCCTCTACGACGCAGTAAAAGAAAAAGAAAAGCTCTACATGAGCGAGGAGTTTACCGACGCTATAAACGACCGTCTAGCACAGCTTGAGATGATAAGTGCAGAGGAGGATCCTAGCTACGAGTATGAGGTGCGCATAGAAAAAATCCTAAGCTCGCTTGGCTTTAGCGACTTTGAAAAGCCGATGAGCGAGGTCGAAAACTCGGATAAATTTAAAGTCCTGCTCGCTCAAGTGCTATTTCCAAAGCCGGACATTCTTTTCCTTGACGAGCCCACTAACAACCTTGACATCGAGAGCATAAAATGGCTGGAAAACGAGCTAAACCGCCACGAAGGCACGATGGTGCTAATCAGCCACGACCGCCACTTCTTAAACGCGGTTTGCACGCACATCCTAGACGTGGATTTTAAGAAAATCAGGCAGTTTGCGGGCAACTACGACGACTGGTACATCGCCTCGACGCTAGTGGCCAAACAGCACGAGATGGAACGCGACAAAAAGCTAAAAGAAAAAGAGGAGCTGGAGAAATTTATCGCGCGCTTCTCCGCAAACGCGAGCAAAGCCCGCCAAGCAACCAGCCGCCAAAAGCAGCTAAACAAACTCGACATCGAGGAGATCAAGGTATCAAGCAGACGCGATCCTAGCATACTTTTCCGCACCAAACGCGACATCGGCAACGAGATCCTAGAGGTGCGCGGCGTCAGCAAAAAATACGACAAGGTTTTGTTTGAAAATTTTAGCTTCAAGCTCGAAAAGAACGACAAGGTCGCCATCATCGGCGCAAACGGCGTAGGCAAAAGCACGCTGGCTAAAATCATCATCGGCGAGGTGGCTCCAGATAGCGGCGACGTGCACGTGGGCGCGACGATAGAGCCTAGCTATTTTGCGCAGGACACGACAAATAAAATCACGGGCGAGCTAAAGCTCTACGAGTGGCTGCAAGACGAAAACAACAAAGACCTAGACGAGATCCGTAAGTGCCTAGGCCGCATGCTATTTAGCGGCGCCGAGCAGGAAAAATCGGTCGGCAGCCTAAGCGGCGGCGAGAAACACCGCCTGATGCTAAGCCGCCTGATGCTAGAGCGCGGCAACCTACTCGTGCTAGACGAGCCAAACAACCACCTGGATCTAGAAGCCATCATTGCTCTAGGCGAGGCGCTGTATAAATTCGGCGGCAACGTCATCTGCGTGAGCCACGACCGCGAGCTCATCGACGCCTTCGCCAACCGCATCATCCATCTAAAAGGAAACGGCGAAGTAGTCGATTTTAAGGGGACTTTTGAAGAATACGCCGCGATGAATGAGGGAACGACGGCTTAAATTTTGATTTTAGCTTTGATTTGGCGGGCAAATTTTACTCGGTCTTGTCGCTTGGATTTAAAATTTACCCACCGAGACCAGCATCTTTAAGATGCTAAATTTTGTTTTTAAATTTTATGCTTACAGGCGTCTCACTTTTATATTAAGAAAGAAGGGGTTTGAATTACGCTCTACTGGCAGCTACGAGCGAAGCGGTCTCAAGCCCATAGGGCGACGGTAGCGAACGTATTGAAGCTTAACCTTCCTTTGCTTCGGCTTTGCCTCGCAACTGCAAAGCAGACCCCCCCCCAAGCCCTCTCTAACCCCACTGCACGTTAGAGGTTGCT